>JADZBY010000139.1 GCA_020851855.1 Anaerolineae bacterium | reverse complement strand
GGCCGCCCGCCTTCCGCCACGGCGATGTTCGTGATGCCCGTCAGCCGGCCCAGCGGAATCTGGCGGTCGCCGCCGTTGAACGAGCGCCCCGCCGCGACCAACACGTGCGTTTCACGGACGTGGAAGCGGTTCGCGTTGATGTCCACGTTGCTGATGGCCACGTCCCAGCGCTTCCAGTAGATGGGCGAAGTTTGCGCTGCCGCCGGGGAAGAAAAACTGAGAAGGGACGCGACGACGATGATGAGCAGGATGGTAAAAACCGCACGCTTCTTCATGGAAATCCCTTGTCCACTGCGCCCTGACAATCCCATTATAAGCCTATACGGCTATCCGGGCCGCGTGGTTGCCGTCATAGCCGCCAGAAGAGCGGCACGGCGATCATCAGCGCGATGAAACACACGACGGTCAGCGCCCAGCCGCTTTTCACGAAGTCCCCGAACGTGTAGTTGGCCGGCGCGATCATCAGGATGTTGACCGGGTGCGAGAGCGGCGTGATGAACGAGATCGAGCCGGCGATGGCGGTCACCACGGCAATCGCCTGCGGGTTGACGCCAAGCCGAATCGCGGCGGCAATCGTGATCGGGCCGACCACCAGCGGCGAGATTTGCCCGCCCATGACCTGCGTCAGCGCCGCGCTCAGCAAGTACGTGCCCGCCACCAGCCCCATCGGGCCGAGCGATGACACCGCGCCGACCACCGAGTCGCCGATCAGGGTCGCCAGCCCGGTTTCGACCATCGCCAGGCTGACGGAGATCGTGCCCGCGATCAGGAAAATGGCCCGCCACTTCACGGCGGTGTACGCTTCTTCGGGCGACATCAGGCCGGCGACCAGGATAGCCGCCGCGCCCGCGATCATGGCCAATTCGACCGGCGCGCCGATGAACATGGCGGCCAGCGAGGCCACGGCAATACCCACCGTCAAGGCCACGCGCGGCCCATCCAGGCCGTCGCCCGTCGCGGCGGCTCCCAGCACGACGATATCCTGCTGGCCCTTGAGCGCGCCCAATCGTTCCTGCGGCCCCATCAACAGCAGCGTATCGCCGGGTTGAAGGGCGAACGCCGCCACGTCGGTGCGGTAGCTGCGGTTGTCCCGCCACAAGGCCACGGCGGTGAAGCCGTACCGGTCGCGGAAGCTCAGGTCGCGCAGCGTCTTGCCCTCGACGCCGGAGCGCGGCGGCACGATGACCTCGACAAAGACCACGTCGCGCGCCTCAAGGGCGGCATCCTGATCCTGAACAGGCCGCGTCACGCGCAGGCCGGCCTGCTCCAATTGTTTGGCCCGCTCTTCGCGCCCGACGATGATCAGCACATCCCCGACCAGGATTCTCTCGTCGGCGGCGCTGGCGGCGAGCACCCGGTTTCCCCGCCGCACGCCCAGCACCGCCATGCCCAGGCTCTCCCCGATGCGCGTCTCGCCGAGCGACTGGTTGGCCACGCCGGAGCCGGGCATGACTTCGGCTTCCCACAGCCGCTCGTGAAGCTGGTACGTCTTCGTCAGTTCGGCGCTGGTTGGCCCGACCTGCACCGAGGGCGGCTCACGGTCCGGCAGAAGCGACCGGCCAAACAGCGCCAGGAAGATCAATCCGGCGATGGCCACCAGCCCGCCGGTGGGCGTGAAGTCGAAGATGCCCAGCGGCGGCTGTGGCGGGTTGGCCAGCGGCAGCAGCGCGCTCACGACGATGTTCGCCGTGGTGAGGTACGTCGCCGCGCCGCCCAGCATCGTGCCATAAGCGATGGGGATCAGGAGCTTGCTGGGCTTGATGCCCGTCCGGCGAGAGGCGTCCAGCGCGCTCGGCAAAAGCAACGCGCCCGCCGCCAGCGTGTTCATGAAGAGCGACAGCATCGCCGCCGTCACAGCAAAGAGCGTGATCAGCCGCCGCTCGGACCGGCCCCCGACCGCCAGCAAGCGCCCGGCCAGCCAGCGCGTCGCCCCGTACTTGTCCAGGCTGGCAGTCAGGATGAACAGCGCCATCAGCGTGATCACTTCGGGCGTGCCGAAGCCGTTGAGCGCCTTCGCGGCGTCATCGGGCGCATTGGCCGGTCCCAGCACGCCCATGCCGAGATATTGGGCCGCGCCGAGCAGCACAGCCATGAGCAGCGCGGCCACGTCTTCCCGCAGCCGATTCAGGAATACCAACGTGAGCGGGATGACGAGCACGACGATGACGTAAATTTGCGGAAAGGTCACTGCGTTCGCTCCCTGGGGTGTGAACCATAGTCTACAGAGAGCCTTGAAACGGGGCAACCGCCTCACCCCCCCACCCTGACCTTCTCCCCTCTGGCCGCGCGCCGCGAATTGGCCTATCATTGGCGGCATGTCACAGCCACGAGGCCAACGGAAAGGAAGGGACCTATGCGACTGCGCAGGCTGATTCTGGCTGCCCTGATCCTGAGTCTGGCGCTGCCCGCGTTCGGGACGGTGCGCGCCCAGGGGCCGACCGACATCGTGCTGCAAGTGTACGCGCCGCCCGGCGAGACTATCCCCGTCTATGCCAACCCGGCGCTGTCCGCGAACGTCATCGCCAACTTTGGCAACGGCTACCGCGTGACGTGGAACGGGCAGGTCGTGCTTGCCGATGGCCGCAACTGGATGC
>JADZBY010000138.1 GCA_020851855.1 Anaerolineae bacterium | reverse complement strand
TTCATAAGGACGATTTCAAAGCGTTCCAGGCGAAAATGCAGGCCGAGGGCGAGACGCGCTACGTGAACGCCCGCAACACGGCGTCTGGCGCGCTCAAACAGCTTGACCCGAAAGTGACCGCCTCGCGCCCGCTGACCATGTACGCCTTCGGCATCGTGGACGCCGTCTCGGACAATCCGCCGCGCAGCCAGTGGGCGTCGCTGGAGCTGCTCCGCGAGATGGGCTTCCTGGTCAGCGACGTGGCGCGCCGCTTCACCGACCTCGAGGAAATGATCGCCTACATCAAAGACTTTGAAGGCCGCCGCCACAGCCTGCCCTTCGAGATTGACGGGCTGGTGATCAAGGTGGACGACATCACCACGTACAATGCGCTCGGCGTGGTGGGCAAGAATCCACGCGGCGCGGTCGCCTACAAGTTCCCGCCCGAAGTGGTGACCACGCGCCTGGCGGCTGTGTCGTTCAACGTCGGGCGGACGGGTGTGCTGGTCCCCAACGCCGAATTGGAGCCGGTTTTCGTCAGCGGCGCGACCATCCGGCAGGCGACGCTGAACAACTTCGAAGACGTGGCGCGCAAGGATATTCGCGTGGGCGACCGGGTCATGATCAAACGCGCGGGCGAAGTGATTCCCTTCGTCATCGGCCCGGTGGTCGATGCGCGCACTGGGGACGAGCAGCCCATCCTGCCGCCGGAGCGCTGCCCGTTCTGCCATTCGCCCGTCGTGCGCGCCGAGGGCGAAGTCGCCTACTATTGCAGCAACGACGAGTGCCCGGAACGCAAGGCCCGCGCCATCGAGTATTTCGTCGGGCGCGGCCAGATGGACATCGAAGGGCTGGCCACGCGCGGCGTGCGGCAGCTTCTCGAGGTCGGGCTGATCAAGGACGAGGCCGATCTGTTTCTGCTCAAACCGGAAGACCTCAAGGACCTGGAAGGCTACGCCGACCTGAAGATCAAGAACCTGATGGCCAGCCTGGAAGCGGCCAAAGCGCGCCCGCTGGACCGCGTCATCCTGTCGCTGGGCATCCCTGGCGTGGGCGACGTGGTGGCGCGGCTCCTGGTGCGGCGCTTCCCGTCCGTCGAGGCGCTCATGGCGGCCAGCGTCGAGGACCTGGACGCGGTCGAGGGCATCGGCCCGAACCTGGCCCAGACCGTCTACGCCTGGTTCGCCGATCCGCGCCACCGCGCCCTGATCGAGCGGCTACGCGCGGCGGGGGTGAAGATGGACCCGCTGCCCGAAGGCGCGGGCAAGGTCAGCGATGCGCTGGCCGGGTTGACCTTCGTGCTGACTGGCACGCTGCCGACGCTCTCCCGCGACGCCGCCGAGGCGCTGATCCAGTCGCATGGCGGCAAAGTGACGGGCAGCGTCAGCAAGAAGACGAGTTACGTCGTGGTGGGCGAATCGCCGGGCAGCAAGCTGGACAAGGCGCAGCGGTTGAATGTGCCGGTCCTGGACGAGGCCGGCTTGCGCAGGCTGATTGACGAGCGGCAGACGGAAGAAAGCCCTCACCCCTGACTCCTCGCGCCATGAACCGGGGTCCCTACTGGGGGGATGATACGGGCGAGGCGAACCGTACGGCAACGACCGGGCAGGTTTCTCCGCTTCCGCCGTGGGAAAAGGACCGGGGGTAAGGGTTATCGCTTCACCCGGATGTGGCCGTCGCCGGGCGTGGCCGCGCCGACGATCCAGCCGGTTGCCCCTTCTGCGCTGAGCGCCGCCTGAAGCGCGGGCAACCGGTCTTCGGGCAGGGCGATGAGCAGCCCGCCGGACGTTTCCGGGTCAAAGAGCAGCAGGCGTGTGGCCTCGTCAAAGTCGCCCTCGAAGTGCACCCAGGGCGCGAAATATTCCATGTTGTTGCTGGCGCCGCCGGGGAAAATCATCGCATCGGCATAACGCGCCGCGCCGGCCAGCCACGGCAGCGCCTCAAAGCGAAATTCGAGGTCCACGCCGCTCAGGTGCGCCATCTCGTGCGCATGGCCGAGCAGGCTATAGCCGGTGATGTCCGTCACCGCCTGCGCGCCCGCCGCCTGCGCCGCCCGCGCTGCGCCCCGGTTCAACTGGATCATGCTGCGGATCGCGCCGGCCACGTCGTTTTTGTCGGCTTCATCGCGCTTCAAGGCCGTCGTGATCACGCCCACGCCAAGCCGCTTGGTCAGGACGAGCACATCGCCGGGCCGCACGCCGCCTTTGGCCAGAATACGTCCCGGATCGACCACGCCCGTCACCGCCAGCCCGTATTTCGGCTCTTTGTCGGTGATGGTGTGCCCACCCGCGATGACCGCGCCTGCCGCGCGCACCCGCTCCGCGCCGCCGCGCAGGATGTTTTGCAGGATGTCCAGTTCCAGGTTGGCGGGGAACGCGGCCAGGTTGATGGCAAACAACACCTCACCGCCCATGGCGTAAATGTCGCTCATGGCGTTGGCGGCGGCGATTTGCCCGAACGCATATGGATCGTCCACGACAGGTGGGAAAAAGTCCACCGTCGAGACGATGGCCTGCCCGTCGTTGAGGCGATACACCGCCGCATCGTCGGGGGCTTCCAGGCCGACCAGCAGCGCCGGGAAGTCTGCCGGGTTAAAGGTGTCGCTTAAGGGGCGCAGCACGTGCGCCAGTTCGCCGGGGGCGAGCTTCGACGCTCAACCGGCGCACGAGGCGAGCGCGGTCAGCTTCACCTCGTGAATGCTCAACTTGGCCATCATCCACCGTTCCGTTCACTCCGCGGGCGGCGCGGTCATGCGTATTCAGCCGCCCGGTCAGGCAGAGTATATACAACGCGCGCAGGTGCGGCAACGGATAGGCGTCGCGGCGCAAGCGCCCCGCGTTTCGGGGTAAAATAGGGGGCAACACACTCATCGCACGCAAGGCTGCCCGTGATGCCTGCTAAAGACGCTTATCATGACATCGTGATCCGTGCGCTGGTCAAAGATGGCTGGACGATTGTTCAGGAGCAAGTGTACCTGTCGGATGGGCAGCGCCACTGTTGGGTCGATCTCAGCGTTCGACGCGAAAAGGAATCGCTCATCCTCATTGAGATCAAGGGGATGGATAACGTAGCTTCTTCGCTCGTCTCGCTGATGTCGGCAGTTGGCCAGTACGTGTTTTATCGGGCGATGCTGGATTACCTCGAGTTGAACTACGAGCTTTTCCTCGCCGTACCCGACGCGGTGTACAGCACGATCATCCAATCCCCAGCCGCCCTGCGCATGGTTACCAGCACGCAGGTTCACTTCCTCGTTTTTAACCCGTCGCGAGAAGAGGTGGTGGCATGGAAACGCTGAGAGAGAAAATCGCCAGCGCCGTATCTGGTTATGCAGTCAAGGGGCTGAACGGCTTTAGCCTGCTCACCACCGATTCGGAGCAGCAAACGTGGGTTGTCGCATCCATTGCCGAGGTCAAAGGGCGGCGGATTGCCGGAATATCCCTTCTGGTACGACTGGTGGACGACAAAATCGTGATTGAGCACGACATCAACGACAAGCCGCTGGTGGATGCGCTGATGCAGGC
>JADZBY010000137.1 GCA_020851855.1 Anaerolineae bacterium | reverse complement strand
GAAGCAAAACGCATTGGGCGTCCTTCAGGTCTCCGCGATCCGTTTCGTTTCCCCTTCGGTGCGTCGTCGCGCCGGAGAGTCTATCCTTTCAGGCCCGACGCGCAAAGCGGCGCTCGCTCTCCGGGCGTGGGCGGAGTGTGGGCGCACGCAGGCGGCGGTGATAGGCGAACCATTCCAGCGCCAGCAAGGCCAGCCCGGCCAGCGCAATCCACGGCCAGAACTCCTGCTGCCCGATCTCGGCCTCGCCCGCTTGCGCCAATGCGCCCTCGCCAACGTCCGGCGTGCGCACGGCGATGCGGCCCTCGTTGCCGTCGAACAGGTTCACGGTGAAGGCTTCCTGCCGGATCACGTCGCCCTCGCGGAGCAGATCAACGCTGTAGATGCCCGATTGGCGCGTGTCGGCGTAGATCAGGAGCGGGGCGTCGGCGCGCAAGAGGCTCACGCCGCCGTCGGGCCGCGTGACGCGCACCGAGTCCGTTTCCGGCAAGGGCTGGATCACCGCCGTCTGGCCGGGCGACAGGCTGCCTTCGACCCGCACGGCGCGGGGCGCGCGATACCACTCCGTCAGGTTGGCGAGCAGGATCGGCCACTCGATCTTGAGCGGCAGGTCGGAGTCGAACAGGTCAAAGGTCAGCGCCGCAATGCGCCGCCCGGCCAGTTCGCCCGCCAGCAACAGCGGCCCGCCCTCGGCGCTGACCAGCGGCTCGGCCCACGGCGCGGCGTTCACCTGCCGGAAGCGCAGCACATTCACGTCGGAGAAGCGCAGGTAGCGGGTGCGTGCGTCGTCGGGCTTCACGCCGGTGATCGTCGCGCGGCGCGACTCCGGCCCGACGGTGAGCAACCCGGCCAGCGCGGGCGCATCTTCCGGCGGGTTGACGATCAGGACGTTGGCAGCGGGCAACTGGGGCGGCAGCCAGCCATCGAACACGTACAGGTCGAACGGCTCGGCGGGGATGCCGCGCGTCAGGTCACCGCGAAACACGCGCCAGTCGGGCAGGCTGGTCAGGCCCTGCTCGAGGAAGCGGTTGCCTTGCGAAAAGATCACGGCGCGGCCCGCGCTGGCCGGGTTGAAGATGGCCCAGGCCGTGTCGTCGGTAGGCAGGTAGTCCGGCGCGCGCGAGCCGGACGGGCGGACCAGCTTCGCCTCGACGCTGTGAAAGTCGAGCGGCAGGCCGGTGATCACCGCGTCCGTCGAATCCTGCGGCGGCACGGTGTACGGCGCGGCGGTGAACAGGTCGCCGTCGAGTGTGATGGTCAGGATCACCTCGGTCGGCTGCGCGCCATAGTTGGCAATGCGCGCGTAAATCTGCGGCCCGGCGACCGGATCGCTGCCGGTGGCCAGCGCGACGATGCCCGTATTGCTGTCCGCGCCGCCCACCGGGACGAATTGCACCGCGCCAAAGCCGGAGAGCGCCATATCTTCCGGCAATCCGCCATCCCCGACGAGGATGATCGAGAAGTTCTCCGCGCCCTGTGCGCCCGCCGCCGCCAGCGTGAAGGCGGCGTTCCAGTCCGCCGCGCCGCTGCCCGGCTGCAAATCGCGGATGGCGGCGCTCAGCCGGTCACGGTCGCCGGTGTAACTCACCACCATCTCCGGCGTTTCCCCGGCGCGGATGATGGCCAATGTATCGTCCTGGCCGAGCGTGCCGACGATGTCGAGCGCTTCGGACTTGGCGGCCTCAAAACGGGTGGGCCGGGCGTCGGTGGCGTTCATGCTGGCCGAGGCGTCGATGATCAACGCCGTGCGCCCGGTGGCCAGGCTCGGCACTTCGACGTACGGGCGCATCAGGGCCAGCACGAGCGCCGCCAGGATGATCAGTTGCAGGATGAGCAACAGATTGCGGCGCAAGCGCTGCCACGGCGCATTGGCCTCGCGGTCGCGCAGCAATTGCTGCCAGAGCATCGTGCTCGACACGGGCACTTCGCGCCGCCGCAGCCGCAGCATGTACAGCAGCAGGATGGGCGCGGCCAGCGCGAGGAGCAAGACCGCCAGCGGGGCAATGAACGACATAGGCGCTTACCTCAGCTCCACCGAGAGACTCACGGGCAGCGTCGCGACCTCGTCGCCGCCATCTGTCCGTACACGCTCACCGGTCCGCGAATCGTACAGGCCGGTGCGCAGCTCCGCCGGTCCGGCATAACCCGGCGCGTTGACGGCCAGCGTATGCCGGTCCAGGATGTATTCGCCGGATAGCCAGGTTGTGGTGCGGCGATAACCGCCGTCGGGCGGCGAATCGTCCTGCGCCACGATGCTGCCATCCGGCGCGACGAGGTGAACGAAGACGGTGTATGACACAGCCGGCGTGGCGCTGGCCCGCCAGAGCAGCGTGACGGGCGGCGCGCCGGTTTCCGCCGCCGGATCGCCCAGCGCCGCGCCAACGAGCATCCCCACACCGGGAAAGTCCGCCTCGATGCGCGCCAACCCAGGCAGTTCCGGCGCTTCAAAGGCGCGTGGGATGGCGGCAAGGTCGTACTCGGCCAGCGCAGCGCCGCCGTTTTTTGGCGTCAGCATCCCGATCAGCGCCTCGGCGGGAGTCGGCGCGCCGTTGGCCGGATGATAGGCCTTGAGCAGCACCAGATAGGCCGTGGACGGGTCCAGCGGGCGCGGCGGATCGGCCAGCGGCGTGAAAGATGCGCCCGCGTGCCCGGCGGGCCAGAGCGATGTGGGCAGCTGGCGGTCATCCAGCACGTTGCTATCCTGCGAGAGCGCCCATCCGCCGTGGCGCAGGACTTCCACCGACGACTTCCAGTCGTGCGGCGTCTGCTCGTCCACGCGCCACTGTCCGACCAGACACGGCGTCGTGCCAGACGCGCCATCCCCGATCAGCGCGCGGTTGGCCAGGCGCAAGTCGCCAACAGCGATGGGCGTCTGTGGCAGTATGCTCGCCTCGCGCAGCGGGCCGGGCACGATCAACGCCGCCAGCGCGCCCGGTTGCAGCGTGTAGCGGTCCGTGCGCAGGCCGCTCACCGTCAGCGAGTCGTCCAGGCGTCCCACTGCGCCCATCAAGCATGGGAACGCGCCGCGCACGTCCGCCGGGAGCTGATACCAGGTCAGCACTTCGGCGCGCTGCACGCCCTGTAAGCCCTCGGCCAGCCACGTGGCAATGACTGGCGGGCT
>JADZBY010000136.1 GCA_020851855.1 Anaerolineae bacterium | reverse complement strand
CGCTTTACCCAGGATTCTAGAAATCCGTGAATGACCGGGCTGAAGGTACGAAGCCCTGACGGGCTGGGATGCGTCTTCAGCCTGAAGGGCTTTGTACACTCCGCCCCGCGCCCGTGAAGATCGGGAAATGGCGCGGATCAGGTTGCCGGGCGGCTCGCGAGCCGCCCCTACAACGCCACGATAGGTAGGGGCGCGTCGCGACGCGCCCGCCGCAACGCTTTACCCAAGATTCTAGAAATCCGTGAACGACCGGGCTGAAGGTACGAAGCCCTGACGGGCTGGGATGCGTCGTCAGCCTGAAGGGCTTTGTACACTCCGCCCCGCGCTGAAGCGCGGGGCGTTGATGATCGCGCCTACGACAACCCTGCTATAATCTTCCACGTGGAGTGTAAGTTGAGGAGCCTTCGGTGTCCGATTCAACCATCAACGCGAACGACATCCCCATCATCCCGGCCACGCCGGAAACGCCGCCCGAACCCCAAACTGTGACAACCCGCGCCCGCCTTGACCAGCCGACGCCGGGCGGGACGGGCGACGCTGCGCCCGGCAACAGGCCCATGCGCCGCCCGGCCTGGATTCGCGTGCGCGCGCCAAGCGGCGAGAATTACGAGATGGTCCGCTCGCTGATGCGCGGCAAATCGCTGCACACGGTGTGCGAAGAGGCGCACTGCCCGAATATCGGGGAGTGCTGGGGCGCGCGCACGGCCACCTTCCTGATGATGGGCGATACGTGTACGCGCTCGTGCGGCTTCTGCGACATCAAGACGGGCCGCCCGTCGCCGCTGGACTGGGCCGAGCCGATCCGCGTGGCCGAAGCGGTGCGCGCCATGAACCTGCGCCATGTGGTCATCACCAGCGTGAACCGCGACGAGCGCCCGGATGGCGGCGCGCCGATTTTCGCCATGGTCATCCGCCGCATCCGGCAGGTTCAGCCCGGTTGCAGCATCGAGGTGCTCATCCCGGACTTCAAGGGCAAGCCTGACGCGCTCAAAATCGTCATGGATGCCCAGCCGGAGATTTTGAACCACAACGTCGAAACCGTGCCGCGCCTGTTCCGCAAGGTGCAGCCGCAGGACCGCTACGAGTGGGCGATGGCCACGCTGGGCAACGCCAAGCAGATGGACCCGCTGGTCCTGACCAAGAGCGGGATCATGGTCGGCCTGGGCGAGACGTTCGACGAGGTCGTCGCCGTGATGCGCGATTTGGCGAGCCTCAAGGTGGACATCCTGACCATCGGGCAGTATTTGCAGCCGAGCAATAAGCACCTGCCCATCGAGCGCTACTACACGCCCGAAGCGTTCGAGGAATTGAAGCGAATCGGGCTGGAAGAGCTGGGCTACAAGTGGGTAGAGAGCGGCCCGCTGGTGCGCAGCTCGTACCACGCCGAGCAGCAGGTGCGCGCCCTGTCGCAGCTCAATTACATCCGTCCCAGGCCGGTGGAAAGCGCCGAGGCGTAACCCCAAAGGGCGGCGCGTACCCCGATGGGGCGTGCACATTGCCCCGCGCTTCAGCACGGGGCTTAAATTACGAAGCCCTGCGGGCTAAGGGCGCGTTCCAGCCCGCCAGGGCTTTGTACATTCAGCCCGGCGCTTCAGCGCGGGGCGCGCCAGGTGCTCCGCATCATTTTGTCCAAATCCATCCCCGCCGCGGGGCGATTCTACTCTGCCAGCCCGTTCAACGCGCCCGCCACGATCAGCGCCAGCTGCCACACGCCGGTTTCGACGGGCGGCGTGTCGATGAACTCGTCCAGGCGGTGCGCGTTGCCGCCGTGCGTCACGCCGACCGTGATAGTCGGGACTCCGGCGGCCAGAAGCGCGTTGGCGTCCGTGCTGCCCGTCTCAAACGCCGCCGCGATGTTCAGCCAGCCCAGCACGTCGTCGGCCAGCGCCACCAGCGGATGCGCGCGCGGGATGGACCCGGCGGGCCGGTCGCCCACCACAGTCACGGCAAAGCGCAACTCGGCATCGGCAGCCTGAACGACCATGTCGCGCACGGTCTTTTCCAGTGCGGCGAGCGCGTCGGGCGACTCGGAGCGCAGATCGAGCAGCAGCGATGCCGACGCGGCGATGGTGTTCACGCTCGTGCCGCCTTCCACCACGCCGATATTGAACGTCGTGCGCGGCGATTCGGGCGGCTTCAGGGCGGCGATCTGCGCGCCGAGCCGCATCAGGCCGTGAACGGCGCTGGCGCGGCCAAAATGCAGCCAGCTATGCCCACCCGGCCCGCTGCACACGATCTTCAGCCGCCGCACGGCGATGCCCGCGTGGTATACCCGGCCCAGCGCCATGCCCTCAATGACCACCGCGCCGCACAACCGCCCGCCGAACCGACGTTGCACCGCACGGATGCCGCCCAGGTCGCCCAGGCCTTCCTCGCGGCTGTTCGCCACGAACCACACATCGGCAGGCCAGCGAGTCCCGGCTCCCGCCATCAGTTCGGCCAGATGGAGCAGCGCCGCCACGCCCAGGCTGTTATCGCCAATGCCCGGCCCATGCAGGCGGTCGTTCTCCCGGCGCAGGGCCAGCGACGTTTGCGCGTCAAAGACCGTGTCGGTGTGCGCGGACACCAGCCAGACGGGCCGCGCCGGGTCCGCGCCGGGCAGCCGCGCATAGACGTTGTGCACGTCGTCGGCGTCGATGCTGTCCAGGCCGGGGATGCGGCGGAAGCGCTCGGCCACGTGGGCGGCGCGTGGACCTTCTGCGAAGGTGGGCGCGGGGATTTGCTGGATGGCGATGGCCGTCTCGAGAATCGCCTCTTTCCGGGCGGCAAGGGCCTGACGCAGAGCCATCAGCGGCGGGGTGGCGGCCAAACGGGCGATTCGCTGCACGCGGGACTCCTCAATCGGGTGCTCTGGCTGGGAAAACAAAAACAGCCAACGGAAATGTCGGCTGCTTGAACGATCACGTTCGGCGCTCGGCAGGCCGGGCGCAATAGCGACAGGGAGATCTGCCCAACGCAGGCGGTTGTTACAGGCGTTACTTGGCAGCCTCGCCGTTCGCCAGCGCGTTGAGGTGCTTCATCAGGCGGCTCTTGCGGCGCGCCACGTTGTTCTTGTGCAGGATACCCTTCGCGACGGCCTTGTCTAGCTCGCGGATGGCCTGCAAGGTGGCTTCGCGGGCGTTGTCGGGCGTGCCAGACGCGAGCGCCAACCGGGCCTTCTTGACCTCGGTGCGGGTACGGCTGATGATGAGACGGTTGCGAATGCGCTTCCGCTCGTTGGTGCGGATGCGCTTGATGGCAGACTTATGATTGGCCAAAGCAGACTTCTCCCCAACGTTTCAACGGGCAAGGTTTTCAGCCCCGCCATTCTAACAAAGAGGCAGGGCTTTGTCTATACTGCCGTGAACAAGAAGCAGGGTTGTCGCATCAAAACAGGTGAGCCGGTGAAAGGACGCATCCGCCCGGCGCTAAAGCAACCGGGCTGAGTGTACGAAGCCCTTCGGGCTAGGAGTATATCCCCAGCCCGGCAGGGCTTCGTGGTTTTAGCCCCGTGCTTCAGCACGGGCCGGCGGCCCTGATCTCACCCCCTCTGGCCGGTGAGCGCGCTCATCATGGCCTGCACGGCGGCGATCTCGTCGGCGTTCACCTCGTGGCCCATGCCCGGATACACCCGCGCATCGACCTGTCCACCCAGCGCCCGGAGATGCGACGCCGCCGCCTCGACGTAGGGCAGCGGCACATGCGGATCGATGTCGCTACAGCCGATGAACACGGGCGTGGCGTCCAGCGAGCCGGTCGGCGTGCGTGGCGTGTCCGGCGGGCCGATCAGCGCCCCGGACAGCCCGACCACGCCGCCGTAACGCTGCGGATAGCGCGCCGCGTACTCCAGCGCCAGACATGCGCCCTGGGAGAAGCCGAGCAAGATGGCGCGCTCTGGCCCGATGCCCGCCCCGTGCAGGTGGCCAAGCAGATCGTCCACGACTTCGAGCGCCGAGGACAGGTACGGCTCGTTGCTCTCCAGCGGCGCAAGAAAACGGTTTGGATACCAGGTATGCCCAGCGGCCTGCGGCGCAAGAAAGACAACGTCCGGGCCGTCAAATTCGCCCGCCAGGGACAGGATGTCCATCGCACTCGCGCCGCGCCCGTGGATCAGGATCATCGCGGCGCGCGCCTGTCCGAGCGGCGCGCCAGCCGTAAGGACCTGGCCGCCCTGGTGCGGGGAAGCGGAAGACGATGCGTCGCTCATGACTGGCTTTCCTCTGTGGATGATGCCGGTGAAACGGGCGCGAGGGCGGCTTCGATCTCGTCGCGGCGGGCTTCCAGCCAGGGCGGCAGTTTTAACGCTTCGCCCAGGCGCGCCGGGTCCTCGTCCACCGCAAAGCCGGGGCCGAGCGTCGCCAGTTCGACGATGTGGCCGTCGGGATCGCGGGTGTAGATGCTCTTGAAGTACACGCGATCCATGACCGGCGAGACGGGCAAGCCGGCTTCCAGCAAACGATCGCGCCAGACAAGCTGCGTCGCCTCGTCGGGCACGGCCAGCGCGAAGTGGTGGGTCTGGCCTGCGCCGAAACGGGCCATCCGCGCGCCCGCCCTGCCGCGCTCGAAGTAGGTGATGAGCGTGCCCGGATGCCCATCGCCCACGCCCCAATACCAGTGCGCCGACGTGGGATCATCGAAGTTCTCGGTCATCTTCACGCGGCGCATGCCCAGCAGCGACGAGAAAAAGGCGTCCGTCTGCGCAATATCCGACCCGATGGCCGTGATGTGGTGCAGGCCGTTCTGCAGCGCCATATCCGGCGTGATGTGCGGCACGGGCTGCGGCCAGGTCAGGCTGCGGATGTGATTCTCGTCACGGTTGGCCAGCTTCATGGCTTCCGGCGGCGCGCGGAAGGCCATGCCGAGCGCGTCGGGCGCTTCGTCCACCGTCCAGCCCGGCCCGTCGGTGGCGATTTCGAGCAGCGCGCCGTCCGGGTCGCGGAAGTAGATGGAGCGGAAGTAGCGCCGGTCATAGGGGCCGTGCACCGGGATGCCCAGGTCGTTCAGGCGGCGCTT
>JADZBY010000135.1 GCA_020851855.1 Anaerolineae bacterium | reverse complement strand
TGGCCGAAGCCGTCGGGCACGTAGCCGATCTTGGCGACGCCGCCGTACGCTTTGCCCATCTCATGGCCGAGCTTCATGTTGCGGATGAGCGCTTCCGGGCTGACCAGGAACTCGTCGGCCAGCACAAACCACGGCCCGACCTGCAAGCGCCCACTCCGGCACAAGGCCTGAAGCGTTTCGGCATTGTGTGGCCGGATTTCCAGGTAATCTTCCAGAACGCTCATCTGGCCATCGAGCATAAAGGCGCGGTAATGGGGGTCCTTGTTCAAAATGTCTAGGAGCCGGTCGACAAGCCGCACCAGGCGCACGCGGTACTCCTGGAAGGTGCAGTACCAGGCGCGGTCCCAGTGCGTGTGGCTGACCAGAGTCGCTTGATAGGGCATGGTTATTTGGCCTCCGCCGATGTTGACAGCCGAGCTAAGCTCGTCCTATAATTCGTGATGAGTTGTTTATACAACTTATGATAGCACCACCGCTGAAAAGTGCATATAGGTCTCGTTGAAAGGAAGCCTTCCATGCGGAAAGATGCAAACGTGAAGGTCGTCCGCCACCCTATTTCCCGTCGTACCTTCCTGAAAGGCTCGGCGGGCGCAATTGCCGGCGCACTGGCGGCAATGGGTCCGGGGAAGTTCCTCGCCCAGGGTCCTTATGCCCCTCGGTTGGTCCAGCAGAACAAGACGGTGATTTTCGCCATTCAAGAGTTCGCCCATCCCGCCATCCAGAGCGTGCTGCCTGCGTTTGAAGAAGACAGCGGCTTCACCGTCCAGCTTGAAGGCGGGCCGGTCAGCGGCAACGAGATGCTGACCAAGTACAGCCCGGCCTTTGCTTCGGGAACCAGCCCGGTGGACCTGTTCAGTGACGCGGACGATGACTCGCCCACCTTCATGCGCGCTGGCTGGGTGATGCCACTCACCGACATCATCCCGCAGGAAACGTGGGATGACTTCCCGCCGAGTATGCAGGATCACATCCGGGGCTTCCTGAGCATCGACGGTGTGCCGTACCGCATCCCGCACGAGTTTGCCGTGGGCTACTTCTTCACCCGCCAGGACTGGCTCGACGAGAAGGGTGTAAAAGCCCCGACCACCTGGGAAGAACTGGTCGAGATGGGCAAAGCGTTCGCGGACCCGGCCAACGGTGTGTGGGGCACGACGGACGGCCTGATCAAGCCCGCGCTGCTGTACGTGTATATGGCGTACCTGACGGCCCAGGCGGGCGGCAAGATCTTCGAGTTCGACGAGGCAACCGGAGAAGCCTTCCAGTTCCTCTACGACATGATCCACACCCACAAGATTTTCCCGGAAGAGGCGCTCAACCAGGACTACACGGCCCAGAATAACCTGTATATGGGCGACAAGGTCGCTTTTATGCGGCAGTGGCCGTTCTTCCAGGGCGTCGCGGAAGGGAATGCCGAGTGGTACAAGCCGGAGAAGATGGTCATCACGCTGCCGCCAGCCGGACCGGCGGGTAGTAAGAGCTGGATCGGCGGCTGGGGTTACTCTATCCCGACCTATGCACCGAACCCGGACGGCGCGAAGGCGTTGCTCCAGTACCTGACCTCAAAGGAAGTCGCGCCAGAGCTGGCAAAACAGCAGGGCTTCCTGCTCACGCCGCGTTACTCAATCCTCGACGCGCTCAAGGACACCGGCGACGAGCTGATCGCGGCCATGAGCCTGTACGCGGAGAACGATGTGTTCGCACCGCGCGCCTTCCATCCGCGCGTGGCCGAGGCGCAGACGGTCGTGGACGACATGGCGTCTTTGTTCCTGACCAAGCAGGCGTCGCTGGCCGACGTGCTTGCGCAGGGCAAGGAACTCATCAAAGCGTTGGACGAATAGCCGTCCGGCGGGCCACCATCGCAATGCAGGGGTGCGCCTTCGGGCGCACCTCTAGTGACGACCGTTCGTGTTCGCGCGCTCGTCCGACGCCACATTCTGTCACGTTAGTCGAAGAAGCCCCTTATGACTGCTCGATCACCTGCCGTTCCGCGCCGATCCTTCTTCGCCCGGCTCACGCTTCGCCAGCGCATGTACCTCGTCGCCATCGCGCTCTTGCTCCCGGCGGTTGGGTTACGGGTGTTCACGGCCTTCTACCCGTTCTTGCAGACCGTGTACCTGAGCTTGCACAGATACAACCCGGCATTTGACCACAACGGCCCGGTTTTTGTGGGCCTGAACAATTTCCAACGGATGGCAAACGACCCGGTCGTACAGTCCAGCATCAGCTTCACGCTGCTCTTCGTGCTGGGCGCGACGGCGATGCAACTGGGCTTTGGCCTTGCGGTGGCGCATCTGCTGAACGCGCCGTTCCGCCTGCGCTACCTGTCTCGCACCATCGTGCTCATCCCGTGGGCCATCCCGATGGCCGTGGTCGCGCTGGGCTTCCGCTGGCTGTTCGACGACCAGTTCGGCATGATCCCGGACCTGATGCGGACGCTGTTGGGCACGGAGACACGCTGGCTGATCGACCCGTACAACTCACGGCTGGCGGTTATAGGCGTCGCCGTGTGGAAAAGCACGCCGTTCGTGGCGCTGATCCTGCTCGCAGGCCTGCAGGGCATCCCACGGGAATTGTACGAGGCGGCGCGTGTGGATGGCGCAAACTGGCGCAGCTCACTCTTGCACATCACCATCCCCATGCTGATGCCGATTCTGATCACGACCGGTCTGTTTATGGTCGTCTGGCAGCTCGCCGTCTTCGACCTGCCTTTCCTGATGACGGGCGGCGGTCCGGGCTATGCCACAACGGTGATCGCTCAGAAGATTTACCTGGAAAGCAATTCGCTTAACTACGGCTACGCCGCGTCCATCGGCGTCACAATGGTTGGGATCGTCGCCGTCGTTGGCGCGGTTGGGCTGGCGCTCTTCCGCCGCTACGAAGTCGCGGCCTGAAAGGAACTGTGTGCTATGCCCGTCACGGCAATCTCAACACCCGCCGACAGCGCCCGGCAGCCTTTCAGCCCGGCAGCATGGTTCCGCGCGCACGGCCAGACGGTGATGCTGTATGTCAGCTTCGCCATCTTCGTGCTTATCATCTTCCTGCCGTTCTACTTCATCTTCGTATCGTCGGTGATGCCCTCGAACGAGCTATTCCAGATTCCGCCGAGGTATTGGCCCAGCCAGCCAACGCTTCAGAACTATGCGAACATGGCCGAGTCGATCCCATTCTGGACCTACTTCCGCAACTCGCTGATCTTCGGCGTCGGCTCGTCGGGCCTGTCGGTGATCGCGGCAGGCATGGCGGCCTACGCGCTGGCGCGCATCCGTTTCCCTGGCAGCAGCATCATCTACATGGCGCTCATCCTCTCGGTGGCGCTGCCGCAAATCGCCGTGCTGGTCCCGATGTTCCAGACCTTCAACACCTTCAAGCTGGTGAACACGCACCACGGCTTGATCATCATGATGAGCAGCCTGATGCTGCCCTTCACCATCATGACGCTCGTCTCATTCATCCAGCAGGTTCCAGGAGAGATCGAAGAAGCGGCCTACATCGACGGCGCGAACACGTGGCAGATCATCGTGCGCGTCGTGCTGCCGCTCATCCGCCCGGCGTTGTTCACGATGTTCCTGATCAACTTCATCATTAGCTGGAACGAGCTGCTTTACCCGCTTGTCTTTGCACACAACATCGACACCAAGACGCTCGTCGTCGGCCTGACCGAACTGACCGATCCCGGCTCGACATATACGAAGCCCTGGGACATGATGAGCGCCTTGAGCGTGTTGATGATTATCCCGGTCTTGCTTATCATCTTGTTCGGGCAGCGCATGATCATCTCGGGGCTGGCGCGCGGCGCTGTGAAATGACCGGCGCGATTTGGAGAGTGTGAGAGAGGAAAGGGACGATGAGTACGGGGAGCCGCATCACGATTGAGCAAAATACGGATATTTTGAAACGTTACGCCTTCCTGGAGCGCGCCTGTATGCGCACGCTGGCCGGGTGGCTGCCGGGCGCGCCGGAATGGGACGCCAAGAACGAGATCGGCCTGCACATCTGGGAGAGCGCGCAATCCGCCGACCAGTTGTACGGGCGGCTGCGCGAACTGCGCGTGTACCAGCCGGAGCGCAACCTGTCCCCGGCGCTGGTCCGGCTCGCCCAGGAATTGGACTACGCGCAAAACACCGCCGAGTTGATGGCCACGGTGTATCTCGTGGTCAAAAAGGCGCTGCGCGACGCCTACTACCAGCACCCGGAAGCGACATGGATCGACTTTGACCGGCCCACCGTGAACGTGGCCGAGCGCAACCTGCCCGCCGCCGAACGGCAGATGACCTGGGCCGAGGCGTTCTTCCAGACCATTGCCGATAGCTATCCCGGCTGGCAGGCGTGGCGCGACTACATCGCCGGCTTGCTTGAGGCGGACGGCGGCATCACCGGCCTGGGCGAAAAAGGCCCGCTGCCAGAACGCCCGACGGGCGCGCGCGCGCTGCTTCTGCCCTGGAAAGAGTGCCAGCGCGATAAATCGTGGCCGATCTTCGACCCGTCGGTCGACGCCGAGCCGGACCGTAAGGCCGAGCCGGAAGCGCACCGCCTGTGGCGCTTCAAGCACTACCTGAACGAGATGACCGCCGCCGAGACGCTCGGCTCGATCCTGTGGATGACGCCCGAAATGCCCTGGGAGTACCAGTACAACGTCTCGCGCCATTTGTGGGACGAGGTGCGGCACAGCCAGCTTGGGCAGGTGCGCGTCAAACAGCTCGGCCTGCAGTACTCAGACGTGCCGCAGGTGGTGCAGATTTACAACGTGATGATGACGCTGCCCGCCGTGGAACAGTATGCGCTGCTGACGACGGTGATCGAGCCGAACGGGATGCCCGAAAAGGCCGCCAACCGCGAGCACTGGGAGTCGATCCATGACGACATCTCGGCGGCGGCGGTCAGCTACGATTGGAGCGACGAGAATTTCCACATCCGGTGGGGCAAGAAGTGGACGCCGGTGCTGCTGGAGACGTACGGCTACAAAGAAACGCCGGAAGAAATCGCCGCGCGCACCGAAGCCTGGATGATGGAGCACACGCCGGTCAAGATGCAGAAAAAGATGGCCGCCGAGGCGCATAAGGGCGAGTGAGGATAGCGGGCGGTTCGCGAACCGCCCCCACACTGGATTTCCACAAATTGGCGCAGCCTGCAACGCCCGGACCTGAAGGTCCAGGCTGAAACTACGAAGCCCTTCGGGCTAGAGGCGATTCCAGCCCGTCAGGGCTTTGTACACTCAGCCCGGTCGCTTTAGCGCCGGGCGCGCCCGATGATCCGCATCACTAGCTGAGAATCCATCACGCGCCGTCGCAGGACCATGTAGGGGCGCGTCGCGACGCGCCCGCATGACTCACCCTTCCACCAACTCCCGAATCGCTTCCAGGTCCGTCTCCGGCCACGAGTCATCGATCAGGCCGTTCGTCACGTCCACGTTCAGGAACAAGCCGCGATAGGTCCGCGC
>JADZBY010000134.1 GCA_020851855.1 Anaerolineae bacterium | reverse complement strand
CTAGGTCAAGGGTGCCGTTTTGGAAGTTCACGAGTGGTTGCGCACGCGGAAAGCTTCGTCGGCACAGGCCACGCGCGTACTTGAGCATCCCGTCGGTGCGGCTGCCGCTCTGCACGGAAACGCCCACTGCCCGCATCATCTGCGCTGCCTGGAGATCGAGCATCTCGGAGGTGCGCTCGAGCTGCCAGTGCGTGCCACCCCAGCGCCGCCAAGCCGCTCGGACCACATCCCAAGCCATGGCCTGACCGTGCTTCGCCTGCTAGGCCATCGCCACATCGAGTAGATCGAGCTTGGGTGCGCTGTTGCCCTGAGACGAAGCGCCTACGCCGTTGCCTGATGGACCAGTGTCCTTTCCTGTGGGTAATGACACGCCGGCGAACGTAGCAGCTTCGGCCAGCGCCTGCTTGAACATCTTAGTATCGCGCTTGTTCCAGGCAGCGCCGAATAGGGCGTACCCTGCCAGATCGCGTACTCGCGCACGCGGTTGCTGCCGCGCGCCAGCAGGGCAGGCTGAACGGGATTGAGGGTGATGTAGATGCCTTCCGCGCGGTTCTCATAGACCGCGGCAACGCCGGCGAGCAAATCGGTGAAGTAGCCACTGTCGGTGCGTTTTCCCTGCACGCCAGGGATGCGCAGTTCGCAGAAGTGCCCGTGTTCGAGGCGTGGGTTTCCTATTTGTAGTCAGCGGGTCAAGCGGCGATGTTGGTGCGAAAGACGTGCTGCGCAGGTGGGCCGACCGCCTACGAAATTGACCTCGATATCGACTCTTGGACCCGCCTAATCACGGGTAGGCTAGAGCAGGAGTTGATTGCACGTCCAGTCTTCAAACAGACAGATTGAGAGCAGTTCCTGCGCGGCGAAAGCAGGCGAGTTCATCTATAAGTTTCAAGCCAAGTTTCAGCGCGAGCTGCCAAGATGCCGGATTAGATTCTAACGATTGCCAGACAACAGCCTTACCCAGAGTTTGCATATGTCGCGCCAAGTATGCAAAGCACAGATCTGCATAGCCGTGGCGACGATGGGGCGCTAAGGTGTCAATCGATACATCCCACCAGCTTTCAGTTTGGGAAGCCGCATAGCAGAACGAAACCGGCCTATCCTCAATAAATAGAGCAGCCAGTGGAGAATAGGCTACAACATGCAAAAGTTCTTCTCGCAAATCTTCAGCGAACAACAAATCTCGAACTTCCACCCAACGCGGGATATCGGGGAGGCGATGGCAATTTCTGCAAATGAAGGCATATCTGCATCCCCTGAGGAATATCAATCTCATCGTCTTCAGCATCACAACTTGCATGTGCAGCCTACTACTATAGGAGTTTAGCAGGGCACGAGCCGAATCGAACATGATCACGGGCTACCTGCCGATCTCCCCGCATCACTAAGCGGCAATCATCCCCTTGGTCGCGCCTGCGTTGGTGTGACATGATTGGAGTGAAAGCGCATGTGGATACGCTCCGGCAAAACACGGCGCGGCTGCACCGGGTGGGGGCGCACCAGCTCGAGCAGCAGTTTCTCGACGCGCAGGTTGTTGTCATGCAATCCGCTGGCGAGGTCTCTGCCGAGCATCTCCTCGGTGATCGAGGCCAGCAGATCACTCGCCCGCTGCGCATCTGGTTTCGGCATGGCGCATCTCACCCCTGCGCCATGCAGCGGATGAGCGCCACAACCAGTTCCGCGTATGCCTTGCTCGCAGAGGCTCGCGGGTTGTAGTTGAACACGCTCTGAT
Source organism: Anaerolineae bacterium (assembly GCA_020851855.1). Lineage (GTDB taxonomy): Bacteria > Chloroflexota > Anaerolineae > Aggregatilineales > UBA2796 > JADZBY01. The sequence goes on along the minus strand of JADZBY010000134.1, from coordinate 3,753 downwards.
GCGCGTCATGGGCATACGAGACGGCTTCGTTGGCCGGAATGACACCGCAAAGTAGTTTCCCCAGGATGGGATGGCTTTTCAGGCCTTCCAACAACTGGACATGACCCCTGATGCGGCAGTCCATCTTGGTGACGAGGATGCCGCTCACCCGTAAGTCGGCGATGCGCCAGCCATCGCGGATGTCGTTGATCTTGTGGATGACGGACAAGAGGCCGACCGTTTCGAGGTAGCGCGGCTCGACAGGGATGATGGCATCCGTCGCCGCGATAACGACCATTTCCGTGAGGAGCGAGAACGAAGGATGAGTGTCGATGACGACCGCCGCGTAGTGGCTGGCGATCTTGCTGAGCGGGTCGCTGATGCGGTACGGCGCGCCGGGCACGCCCATCAGCTCACGCTCCGCGCCTTCCAGCATCGATGACGCGGGCAGGATGTGCAGAGCCTCATCCCACTCGCTGCGCACGATGCACTCGGTTAGCACACGCGCAGCGTCCTGCCGCTCTGCCATCAGCACCGCGTACAGGCTATCCTGACTGCCGTAGTTGCTGCGTCCCGTCGTGACGAGTGTCGCGTGTGCCTGGCTATCCGTGTCGATGAGCAGAACCTGCGCTTTGGACGCGCCGCTGCTCTTGAGGACACTCGCGACGCCCAGCGCGATATTGGTGGCCGACGTCGACTTCCCGACGCCACCTTTGTGGTTGGTGAAAACGAAGATATGGGACATGTCGCCTACTCCTCAGCCGAACCGGTTGACGATGTCGCTGGGGTAGCAAGCGCTCTCGGGGGCTGTGATACACTCTGCCACAGAAGCCTTGCTGCCGTTTCAGCGAGTCTTTCAGGTGTGCGGGAGGAGGCTGCACCTCTCCCGCGCACCGCAAGAACTACATTCAGTCAACGGCAGAAGCGGCTCCAGGGCGGAGCGCTGAGGATAGGCAGTCAGCTCAACGAAGGGGAGAGTCAATCTGGGGAAAGCGTACTGGTTCATCTCCAGTATGCGTAGGGGCACCTGATGTTCCGGGAAGTGAACCAGCAGAAAGTCTGCTGGTTCTTTGGTTTTCAGGTCGCCCCGCTTTTCCCCTGCCGCTCTCCTGCTCATCCTTGTTTGCAGGGTGGTTGCGGGGCATTTGCCTGTTCATGGGGTAATCCAGCCGCGAAACTGCCCCCGCCTTCGCATCGCAGCATTGGTACTTTCGGTTCCACTTGTTACGGTTACCGCTCAGGGTTATCCACCCATAGGCGCGGACAACGTAGCGCAGCTCGAGTTATTGGCAACCCTGACGGATGATGCTCTCCGCGCTGCTCAGGCTGATGAGTGAGCAGGTCAGGCCAGCGGGCGATGTTGTGCTCGTCGCGGTCGGTGACGAAGAGACGGGGGATTCGTCGGCGCGAAGTACCTGGCTGAACAGCGAACGGATCTATTCCAGGACATAAAGTGCGCCATCGGAGAGTTTGGCGGCTTTTCCGACTCGCGTGAGTGGGGAGGTGATGACACAGACCGGCAGCGTTGGTTCGTGAGTAAGGCATTCGACAAAAGCGGAAATGCCATGGGAAGCATTGCCATCCGTGTCTTTCACGATCATGAACGACTTCGGATACCGCGTGCGCTGCGGGTTGTCGCCCTGCAAGCTACTGGCAAATTGGCTGCCACCAAAGAGCTTTCGCAGTATGTCCCGGAGTTCCCCAATACGTTCGAAGCGTGCATCGAATATGCTGCGTATTACGGCACTAGAGGGTAATCCAAGTCGTGTCAGCCTATCAAGCCGTCGCCAAACCTGGTTAGTATTTGATGTAGACTTTTAGAGTAAGGCAGTCATAATTCGCCTGTTGGAATGCGGTAATGTCGCCAAAATCTCTCCGGACAATCGACCTTGCAAGGGTGATCGGAGTCCACGTTAACACCATTCGCCTTTATGAAGCGGATGGGTTTCTCGCGCCTGTTCCACGAAACGCAAAGAACTATCGCCAATACACACGCCTTCATTTGGAACAGGCGCGGCTTGCTCATCTCGCCATTCGCTGGCCCTATTTGGGCGATAAGGCGATGCTCACTGATCTTGTCAGAAGTGCAGCGCGGAATGAATTGGACATGGCAATAGAACTGGCTTATCGCTATCTGGCTCATGTCCGGGTCGAACGGACACATACAGAAGCAGCTATCCGCTTTCTGGAGCGCTGGGCAAGCGGTCATCCGTTTGAGCCTTCCCGGCAGCCGATGCAAATCCGTCAGGTAGCGGCTCACCTGGATGTCTCCGTCGATATGTTACGTAATTGGGAACGCAATGGTCTGATCCATGTGCCGCGTGATCCAGCTAGCGGCCATAGACAATACGGCAGCATCGAATTTGGACGCCTGCGGGTTATCCGCACATTGCTTCGGGCAGGCTTTAGCGTGATGGCAATACTGACCATGTTGAAGCGATTTGATGAGGGAGTACGTCACAATTTGCCCGCAGTACTCGACTTATCTTTGGAAGACAGTGCAAATCCAGCGATTGAAGTTATTGCCGATCATTGGCTATCTAGCCTAGTGACCTTGGAAGAGCGTGCAAAAACTATCATCCAACAGATCGAACTGCTCACGGACTTGTCTCAAAGCCACTAACTGACTTGGTCATAAAAGTCTCCATCATTACACCACCCTTCTATACTGAAGGTGGATAACTTCGCATTGCTCGGTATTTCGAAAGGGCTATATTGACCCATGGCAAACGAACGTACTTACCCAATGTTTCCATGCCGAGATATTGATGAGGCAATTGCTTTCTACAATGCGCTGGGATTTAGGCGCACGTATCGGCAGCTTCGTCCCAATCCGAGTGCAGTCGTCGCACGGGATGATATACAAATTCACCTCTTTGGCATGGAGAACTTTGTCCCTGAAGACTCCTATGGCAGTGTAATCGTTGTTGTTCCCGATCCTGATGCGCTATATCACGCTTTCGCAAATGGGTTGCGGGCAGCTTACGGAAAATTGCCTGTTGCTGGCATACCACGGATTTTGCGCCCACGTAAAAAATACGGAACTGTACGCGGATTCAGTGTAGTTGACGTCGGCGGAAACTGGTTGCGGGTTTATGAAGCCGGTGACACAGAAGAAGAACAGGAAGGGAGTGAAAAAGTAACAGAGCTGGCGCAGATCGTGCTTGTCGCTGCCCGACTTGGAGATGCGCGTGGTGACGATGCAATGGCACTCAAGTCGCTTGAGAATGGAATCGCACGATTCAGAGATGCTCCGGCAATTGACCGAGTACGCGCACTGCTTTATCGTGCGGAATTGGCTGTACGGCTCAACAACTATAGCCTTGCCCAATCATCTCTTGAGGCTGCCCAGTCTATCACCCTGAGCGATGACGAGCAGGCTGGCATTGCAGAGGAACTTGCACGAACAGCGGAGCTTGTTTCCGAGCACCGATAGACAAAACAGAACCTAAACGGGTGCGCCAATACGCTTTGCTAAGGGGATTCCACAATCCCCTTTTGATTCGCATGCGTGAAGATTTGTGTACTTGCATTTCATTGGTACATCTACATCTTGGTTACCTCGAGGAACCCGGAACTGGTTGAACGGTAAACCGCTACTCACCCACCCTCAAGCTCCCATGCGCTCGCCAGCCCACGGCCACACGAGCGTGACACCCGCTGCCTGACCGGGCAGCAGGTCGAATAGCGTCATGCCCTCTGCCGGCGTGTATGGACCCCACTCAGAACGACCCTGCTTGCGCTCCCCTACCGCCGGAACCCTTGCTTGTCCGT
>JADZBY010000133.1 GCA_020851855.1 Anaerolineae bacterium | reverse complement strand
TTTGACGCCCTTGCCGCCGCTGATCTCATCGAAGACCGAGGCGAAAGTATCGAGTTTCTTGCCCGGATACTCCGGCTCTGCCGACTCGCGGTACTCCTTGATCTGGCGAATCTTCGGGATCTTGCTACGCACCTGGGCATATGTCAGGCTTTCCGGGCCAATGATCAGGATCGCCTCGCCCTGCGCGGGGATGAGCACACTGCCGGTTTCGAAGGCAGGCCAGTAGTCGGAGAAATAGCGTAAGAACTGCGGCTCGGCCTCGTTGCCAAAGGTGAGCAGCGCGTCCAGTCCACGCCGGGCGACTTCGGCCTGCGCCTTGCGGATGCGCTCATCAAATTCGGCCTGCGGTATTTCGGTAATCATCAGGGTACTCCTTATGTGCGGGCGCACTCGGCGCGCAGATCACTCGTAGGCAGGGGCAATAATCGGTGGGACGGGACAGAATGCGGCGCTCTAGCAACGTTGCCAGATGCAAAGGAAATGAAGGCGGGCCAGGTACTTTTTGCCATGTTCGCCTCAAAACGGCGCTAGCGGTTCGGTGACCGCCAAAAAGAGGACGTTTTCAGTGTGAGCGGCTTGTGCGCCTAATCGCGCTCGCCGCAGCCACACGACTCGCGAATCAAAAACCGGAACGGGATGAGGATGTCTCTCGGATACACACCATCACCTTCCCCATTGATGGCTTCCAAGAGCAGGCGCACCGACTCCGCGCCAAACTGCTCCCAGGAATATTCAAGTGTGGTCAACGTTGGGCGAAGCAGGTCGCCAAAGGCCACGTCGTCGAAGGTGACAAGCGCCATATCGTCGGGCACGCGCAACCCGCTGTCGCGCAGGGCGCGCAGTGCGCCGATGCTCATGAAGTTGTTGCTGCTGAACAGTGCGGTGGGCGGCTCGTCGAGCGCCAGCCAACGCCGGACGATGGCATAGCTGCTTTCGGCGAACCAGTCGCCCTCACCGATCAACTCCGGCGCAACCCCGACGCCGCAGGCAGCCAGCGCGTCGGTGAAGCCTTGCAGCCGCTTACGGGCGTGGCTCTCCTGTAGCGCTCCGGTAATGATGCCGATACGCCGGTGGCCGTGGATTTCGACCAGATGGCGCGCAAGCTGGTACGCACCCGCGTAATGGTCGATGCTCACGACGCCCAACTCGAAGCCGCCCAGGTGGTTATCGATGGATACGACCGGAATGTGGTGCTCTTCAACGACATGGCGCAATGTATCGATGCTCTCGACCGTCGCGTTCGACGAGACAATAATGCCTTCCACGCGGCGGTTGAGCAGCAGCTCGATACTTTTGCCCTCTCGTTCTGAATCGCCGCCTGTGTTGCACAGGATCAGCTCGTAGTTCGGATTCTCAAGCTGGCGGATGTATTGTTCGGCGCCCTTAACGGCGGTGCTGAAGAAGGGGTTCGAGATGTCGTGCATGATGAAGCCGATGGCGTAGGTTCGGCCCGACTTCAACTGCCGTGCGACGACGTAGGGGCGGTACTGGAGGCGACGGATCGCGTCGCTGACGCGCTGGCGGGTGTCTTCGTCAACATAGCGCTCGTTGCGGATGACACGCGAGACGGTGCTGACCGAGACTCCGGCGAGTTTGGCAACGTCTCTGAGGGTAGCCGACATAAGCTAAATACCTGTTTTCGCGACCAAACCCTTTTCCGGCAACGTTATCTGACAACGTTGCCAGATAACCTCATTATCTGCCGATTTTGGAAGTTGTCAAGTAGCCCAAGATAGTCAAACACGTCTCATGGTGAGAGAGTGAGTGAGTGCAGCCGCCGCCCGACCTCACCCTGCCGGATGCGGAAGCAAGCTGGCCGAGTAGCATAAAGGGTTGAAGAGTCCGGCTTCCTGACTGACCCGACCTATCCGAAGTCACTAGAGGATGCCAGTACGAGTACACCGTGGTCTGGAATGCCCAAAAGGCGAGGGAGCGCATCATCCTGACAACGCCTCGTCGCGTTCGCAAGCCTGGAAAGCCCTTCGTCGGTGTCGTCGATGCAGAATCTGGTGAATGCGCGCCCGCGACAGGCGATACTCGCGAGCCAACTTCGGAATGCTCAGGCCGCCGGCGTACTTTTCGCGAATACCATCATCGCGCTCGGCGGTTGAGCGTTTGCGAGGGGCAGAACCGGGGAAGCCGATGTGGAGCCGCTGAACGAGGCTGCGAACGGTGTCTTCCACGCTGGGTAGCGCATGCACCGTTTCGCACCACCGTAACCTCATAGGGGCAACGGAGTATACTCCTCTGAACTGCCAGCGTCGTTTTCGGCGCTGGCGTTTTGTTGCCGGTTAACTCCTCGAGCGTGACACGCATCTGCAAGAATGCCTCGGCATAGGGCATCATCTTGAAGTCAACGATGTGCCGCGTATCGAGGTCGAAGATGATCTCGGAGAAGATCGTCCGGGCAAAGCTCTGCTTGTCCACGGGGTCTGCTGTATCCCAGTTGCGCGCCATCTCCTCGACACTCTGTGCGCTCAGCCTCAGCATCTCGTTGACCTGAACGGGGACATGGAGCCGGTGCATATCAGGCCGGACGACATCTGGATGGCTTTCGGCTACGCGCCGCACTCGCCCGGCCCGCGTGTGCCCGCCGAGGGCCTCGCGCCCTTCGACCTGCTGCCCGGCCAGGCGGCGGATGTGACGGTGGTGTGGGCATGGGCGGGAGAGCCGCATGCGATCTTTTTACAGGAGCGTGGAACTTTGCGCTAGGTATACCGAAGTAGTAGGTGGGATTATCAGTTCCGCCGACTACCTCGTGGTGCTTGCTCTTGTGCGTCTCCTGGTAGGTGGCTCTTCATCAGGGCAACCAAGAACTGCCATAAAGTCCCAGAGGATTCCTAGAGGCATGTACTCGCTGTCAATTACCACTAATTGGTGAACATGATTACTGTTAAGAGCTTGCAGTGCTTTGCCAACCGGGTCTGTTCGCAAGATAGTGGTAAGTTCTTTGTGATAGTAGTCTCCGATTAAGTCATCATCAGCGGCGTAGTAAAGGTCAGTAGCAGTAATGATCCCTGCGAGGCTCCTTCCATCGTCGGACATAACAATTGCCGCGCGTTGCTGCTTCTGGCGGAGTCTAGCTTTGAGGGTTCGAATAGTATCCCTTTTCTTTAGCACCACGCATTCCGCTTTTATGGTCATGATCCGTTCAACGGTGCAATTCACGGGGGGCCTCCGACGTCGAATCAGCGTTGGCGCATTAAGCAAAGTCTATACGCATTCACAGCGGATCGCAAGAGAGGCCGGCCAGCGCGGGAGCTATCGAGTCTCTCCGACTACATAGCCCGACCACCGAATGAAAAGAAGAAAGTATGGGTCCAATATCTGTACTAAATCCTTCCGCGCATTCCAGTGAAGAAGCGCCTCTTCCGGATCAGTCTTTTCTCTCATAGCCGTTCTCTCCAACCTGGTCTCCCAAACTAACTTGCTGGCGGCATCCAATTCATTCAAGCAGTTCCTGATCAGACTGTCAGGCACGTTAGTAAGAGCTATTTCTCGTAGCCTCGCAAGGATGTCCTGGAACGTCATCCAAGTTTCACTGCCATACTTTAGCGCGTGCAGAACAAGCTCTGGTATCGTGACACTGGAATCCTCGCGGATATTGTACTTGGGTTGTGCACGCATTGTTACCGTCTGATGCTGAGAATCAGGCTTTTGGGTAAGCTCGAGCATCTCTCGATAATAGGTCTCCATGTTATACTGCTTGGCCACAGCATAGAATGCACTACTCAAGCGCTTCTCTACATCGTCAAGCTGCAATACTAATCTCGTCCTTTGCCTGGTCTTGATCTCAAGTTCTCGAAGAAGAGCAAGACAGGTACTCTGCATTACGGATGGACATCCCAGACTCTGCTCTGCCAGTCGCTGCACAACCAGATCTGTAGCTTCAATGTTCAAGGATCTAAATCCTCGGTGACCCAACTCCCGCAATTCCGCGATCTCCCACCTCTTCACAGCAAAGGGCACCACACGCCCTCTCAATTCTCCCTCAATCCAGGTCAGATAGTCAGCCTGTTCAGTTATGGCAATAACAATAATGGAGAGGTCTCGTGACCAATTCTTGACCTCGCGTAATATCTCTTTCTGTACGCCTCTATCCTGAATGTAGTGAAAGTTATCGACTACGAGCAAGCTTGGTGTATCTGGCGCTTGCTGCCGCGGATCCCTTGGGATTTCTCGTCGCCGTTCAGTTTGAGACCCTGTACTTGTTTCGGAAGAGGCACCTAATTGGATCTCGCCGGTAAACCATGCGAGCAGTCTTGCGCTGATCCCCCCCGATAGTTTTCTGTTTTTTGACTGTTGAATGCTCACGATTTCGGATATCGTAAGTCCCATAGTAGATGCAACAACTCCCCAGAACTCATCGGATGATTTGAAGTTCCGGGCGTCCACCCAAAATGCCCTATAGGAACCCTTTCTGGTGATCTCTTCCGCCAGTACAGTTTTCCCCTGCTTTGATGGGCCAAAGACAAAGGCAATGAAGTTCTTAAGACAGTCAATGATCTGGTCGTCAATGGGCTTGTTGTCAACTCTTCTGGACACGTAATTGTGTGCAGGAAACCTTCCAGGAGTGAAGACATCTTCCACTTTAATCATGGTAGCCATGCTCCTAATACGATCCGGTAGCGATCCTCAGTAAGGGCATTGACGTGGGCGGGAGCGACGATCCCAAGTAAGCTCTCTCATAGCCAAGGTCAGCTATAAGCTGAGCAGCATCGCGAAAACCATCGATCAGTACAACTGCGCATCTCTGAATCCCCTTATCACCGAGATTGCCCCATTGTATAGGAAAACAACCCACTACTGCACGCAATCCTCCTGTCATCTCGCTATCTTCCCCTCGTCAGGGCGGAGCACGGAAGTGATCCCGTAAGCAGGGGTGGTCCCTGCCAGCGAAACCGCGCGTGAGGCTCGGCCCCGCTCGCCCTGACGCCTCACCCGCGTTCTGGCCAGGGAGAGTGCCTGCCATGTCCCTTCGGGATGCCATCAACCCGTTCTTCACCGACGCCCGCGACATCGCCCAGCTCATCGCGCCGGTGTGCGCCGTGCTGGGCATGATCGGCCTGGGCATCACGTACATGGGGTCGTCGTGGCCGCTCATCGGCGACTGGCGCCGGGACAACCCGCGCGTCGCCGACCAGATCATCCACACCGCATCTTGCCATTTCCAGCACCGCTTGACACAGTCTGCATTCTCTCGT
>JADZBY010000132.1 GCA_020851855.1 Anaerolineae bacterium | reverse complement strand
TACCGCCACCTGAATTTCGTCTCCGCGCGCAACGTGACGCAGATGGCGGTCAACGACGGCGTGCCGCACCTGATCCTGTTGAGCGCCGCCGCGCGCCCGTTTGGCCTGCCCAGGGAGTACATCGAGAGCAAACGCGACGCCGAGCGCCACGTGCAGAAATCCGGGCTGGGGTGGACTATCCTGCGCGCGTCGCCCATGTACGCGCCGGGCCGCCGCCGCAACATCCTGTACATGGCGCTCTCGCTATTCCGGCGACTCCCGCTGCTGGGGCGGCTTGTGGCGGGCTATGCGTCTACGGATGTAGAGAGCGTGGCGCAGGGCATCGCCAGCCTGGCCTTGAGCAGCAATGCGTTCACGAACCGGATGATCGGCCCGACGCAGCTACACCGCCTGGGCCGGACCGCCGCACGCCAGCGCCGCCGTGCGCGTGTGTTGCCCGCCGTCGAACCCGCCCAGGTGGATAGCGACGAGCCGCCCTTTGGCTGGCTGCCGCCCGTACGGTGAGGGAAGCGAGTCGCGCCACGGTCTGCGCCCGCCCTCAGCGCGATCCTTGCGCGAGAAGCGCGATCCCCAGCCCGATCATGGCCAGGCCCATCAGGTACGGCACGGCGCGCTGAAGCTTCGGCGGCAAGCGGGACCCGGACCGCGCGCCGGGCCGGTTGCGCGGCGGCATAAGCATGGTCACGATGCCCACGAAGATGCAAAACAGCCCCAGCACCGCCTGATAGCTGAACAATCCGCACATCCTTTCGCGGTTGGGCGACTATCCCATCAAGCCCCGCTCCTTTTCGGGAATGGGGCCGGGTCGAGGAACCGATCACTGATTGTAATTCGAGCCGAAGACCTGAACCAGAAGTGGGCCAATCGTGACGCGGTTCGGCACGAGCACTGCCGCGCCATTCCACGTGATCGAGTCGACGTGCTCGAAGCCGATCACGCCCTGGTGAATGTTCGAGACGGGGATCCGGCTGGCATACACGCCCAGGCGCAGCAGTTGATCGAGCGCCAGGCCGCTCCGCACGTGGCGGCTCAGCTGCGCCCATAGCTCCGGCGCTCGGAGCAGCAACGAGGGCAGCATGTCCGCGCTCAGAATCCGGTCGCGCACGGCGAAGATGACTTCCTGCTGGCGGCGCGCCCGGTCGATATCGCTGGAGCCGTGGCGCGTGCGGGCGTATTTCAGCGCCAGCTCGCCGTTCATCGACTGCCGCCCGGCGCGGATGTACAGCGGGTCATAGCCGCCGTACATATCCGGGTAGGCGTTGTCCACGATGTCGCTCTTCACGTCAATGGTGATGCCGCCCACCGCGTCGATGGCCGCCATGACCGCCTCAAAGTCGTAGACCATGTAGTCGTGCACGCGGATGCCCAGGTTGTACTGCACCGTCTGCATGGCCAGCATCGGGCCGTAGCCTTCCTGGACCGATTCGCCCAGGAAATAGGCCGTGTTCACACGCTGCAAGCCATACGAATTGCCCACGACCGTGTCGGGCGGAATCTCGACGTACAGGTCACGCGGGATGCTCAGGATGCCGATGCTGTCCGTGGCCGGGTCCAGGCTGACCAGCATCATCGAATCGGTGCGGAAAGCCGTGCCGGTCTGGTTTGGGCGCTTGTCGAGGCCGAGCAGCAGGATGGTGAAGCGCTCATTGCCGTCCCACGGCTCGATCTGCACGCCGGGCGGCTCCGGCGTCACTTCCGGCGTGGGCGCAAACAGAGTCGGCGTGGCGGTGACCGGCGGCGCGGCGGCGGCGGATTGGGTGGCGGCGTTGGATGCGGCCAGCCGGATGCCCGCTACGGCCAGCGTCCCGGCCAGAAGCGTGCCCGCCGCCACGAGCACGAGCGCCACGATCCACACGAACGGGTCGCGCTTTGGCCGGGCAGTTGGTTTGGCCGGCATGGGCGGCGCAGGCGGCGCGATGTACGGCGCGCGCGGTGTGGCCCGGTAGCTGCCGTTGGACTGGGCGGCAGGCGGCGCGACGGGCGCTTGCGGCTGCACTTGAGGCGGCGTTTGGGGCGTCTGCGGGGCAGGCGTGGGCCGGGCGGCGGATGGCGCGACGATGGTCGGCTCCATCAGCACCGTGGCGCGGGCGGGTTGAGTAAATCCATCGGCTTCGGCGCGCTCTTCGGCCAGCGACGACGGGTCAGGGTTCGGCTGCTTCGGACGCGAGTCTGGTTCAGGCGCAGGCGGCGTCGGTTTGGCGCGCTGTTTGTAGTGTTCAATCTGCAGCGCGTCGGTGTCGTCGCCGGGCATGTCATAACGAGAACGTTCGGTCATCGTCCGTTCGCGATCTCAACTCAGGGAGTGATCAGGATCGATCAGAATCGGCTTGGAAACGCTCCCAAAGGATAGCATTTTCCGGCGCGCCGTACAGACGTGACTGATCAACGGCCACTCAACGGCTGGCAGACGGAAGGATGACCCTCACCCCCTGGCCCCTTCTCCGAAACGGAGAGGGGTCAGGGGTGAGGTCTGTTTGTGGCTTCCCGGAAACGCTGTCAGGACGTGGCGACCACCATGGCGATGGCCATGTCCCGGGTGTGGCTCAGGCTGACTTCCCAGGTGTGCAGGCCGAGTTCGTCGGCCAGCGCTGCCGCCGCGCCGTGAAGGCGAAGGACCGGGCGTCCATTCGGCTCCACGGCGATTTCGATCTCGACCCAGCGCACGTCGCCAATGCCCGTGCCGAGCGCTTTGGCGACGGCTTCTTTGGCGGCAAAACGGGCAGCGAGCCGGCGCGGCTGGCCGTCGCACTGGCGGCGCTCGTCTGGCGTGAAGAAGCGGCTGTAGAACCGCTCGCCGTGGCGCTCCAGGGCGCGGGCGATGCGGTCGACTTCCATCATGTCAACGCCGATAC
>JADZBY010000131.1 GCA_020851855.1 Anaerolineae bacterium | reverse complement strand
TTGTCCCTACGGCAACCGGTGCAGGGACGCGGCCTACCTCGTCCGCATCGGCGCGCCCTCTCCCGCCTATCCCAATTGAGAGGCGACAGGGCGGACAACGCAGGCGTTGTCCCTACGGCGACCGGTGCAGGGACGCGGCCTTCCTCGTCCGCCTCACGCCTTCACGCGCCGACCTGCAACACGGCCATGAACACCGTCCAGGCCAGCAAGAACAGGGCCACCGCCACCGCCGCCGCCACCAGCCGCCGTGGGAAACGCCGCTTGGGCCGTTCTGCGGGGACTTCCCCGAATTTCACGCGCAATTCTTTGGCGAAGGCGCGAATCTCCGGGTGGCGGCGGGCGGGCGCTTTGTCGATGGCCTGCATGACGATGCCCGTCACTTCGCCCGCCAGATCGGTGCGCATGAGCGGCAGCGGTTGGCTGGTGCGCACCGCGTTGCGCACATCTTCCGGTTCGCGCAGCTTGTACGGATAGGCGCTGTGGCCGGCCAGCATCTCGTAGAGCAGCAGGCCCAGCCCGTACACGTCCGTCTGTGCGCCATACGGCCCGCTGGAGCCATCGATCAGCTCCGGCGCGGTGTAGGCCGGGATGACGAAGCGCTTGACCAGTTCGGTATCGACCGCATCCGGCGCGCTGACCATGCTCAGGTCGATCAGCATCGGGCGCGGGATGCCGTCCCGGTCATAGCGGACCATGATGCTCTCCGGGCTGAGGTTCAGGAGCAACATTTGCGCCTTGACGTGCAGGAAGGCGATCACGTCGGCCATGCCGATGGTCATCCACGCGGCGTGCTGATACCAGGGCTGCGGATTCTTTACCAGGATATCGCGCAGAAACTCGCCCTCGGCGTGCTGGTAGACGACATAATACTTCGTCTCGTCCTGGAAGACCGTTTTGCCGTACGGGCGCTGTTTGCTCTCGGCGTACTGGTAGGCGGACAGAATCACGGGGAGCATGGCGTGCTGGCGCGTTTCCTTGAGCTTGGCCAGCGTGACCGCCTCGCGCTTGATTAACTCCGCGCACTCGTTGTGCGCCACTTTGAGCAGCACGCGCTCTTCTTTGTTGTCCACGGTGCGCGCCGCCTCGTACAGTGCGCCCGTCTTCAAGACGCGCACCAGCCGCGTGATTTTCAGGTCACCGAGCGTCTCGCCGTATTCGAAGATCTGCGACATATGGCCGGGATTGGGCACGTCGCACGAGCACCAGACGCTGAACTTGGGGCTGATCGTCCCGCACTCACTGCAATAGCGTTTCACGGCAACCTCTCCCGTGGCGGCGTTGGCCTGAATCGTCTGAACGTGCTCGTGCGATGCCGTCGTTTACCGCACGCCAAATTGACAAACGAGTTCACTTGCGCCATGATAAGCGGTAGGAAATCTGCCTTCAAGTTACTTCCAATTCGATGATGTGTCAAGCGCGCCGGGAGGACCAGGGCCATGCCTGAGTACATCAACCGTCCGCCTCGCATTCAGCCTGAGCTACCCTCCGGCGAGATCGAGCTGCCTGCGCCGCCAGTCCGCGAGAGCCAGGGCGCACAGTCCTTGCTCCAGGTGGCCATCCCGCTGATCACGATCATGGGCTATGTCCTGGTCTCAGGCGGGCGCGGCGGATCGAGTATCCTATTTGTGCTGCCAATGGCGCTGTCCGTGATTGCGACGGCGACCATCGGCGTGCTGGGCTACCTGCGCACACTGCGCATTGATCGCGAGAAACAAGAGCTTTACGCGCAACGGCTGATCGAATTGCGGCGGGACATGGTCGCCTCGCACGACAAGCAGCGCGCCTTCTACATGCACAATTTCCCTGACATCGACGCCATCCTGCGCATGGTCGGCGGCGAGCGCGGCGGGCCGCCCGATTCGCGCATCTGGGAGCGCCGCCCGGAAGATAACGACTTCGGCGCGGTACGGCTGGGCATTGGCTCTGCGCCCTCGACGGTCATCTACACGCCGCCGTCGGCAGAATCCGAAGCGCCACAGCTGCCCGACGCGCTGAAACTGTCCGAAGATTCGACCATCGTCCACGACATCGCCATCACCATCGCGCTCCGCCCGCGCCTCGGATCGGACACGGTCGGCACGAACAAGGCCGATCCGGTCGAACTGGGTGAGAAGATTCCCGCCACCGGGCGTTATGCCATCGGCGTGGCCGGGCCGGACCGCAAGGCGGTGGGCAATTTCGTGCGCGCCATGCTCACCAACTTCACCGCCTTCCATTCGCCCAACGATTCGCGCCTGTACGTCGTCGGCTCGGCGGACTGCAAGCAGGATTGGGAGTGGGCGCGCTGGCTGCCGCACTGCAATACCAGCCGCAACGAGGCTGGGCGCGGCGACCTGCTCGCCTTTGAGCCGCGCAAGGTGCGCCGCATCTGGGACGAGCTGCAGAGTGAACTGGAGCGCCGCCAGCTGCGTTCGGGCGAAGACGGCGCAGGCGACGTGACGCTGCCCTTCCTCGTCGTCGTGGTGGACGCCACCTCGACCACAGCGCTGGACACGCCCATCGGCGCGGTGAGCACCGAAGCGGCGGTGTCCCTGCTGATGACGCAGGGGCCGTTCCTGGGCGCGGCGGTCATTTTTATGGTCCCGGAGCGCGATCTCGTGCCCAGCCAGTGCCGCGCCATCATCGAGGGCGAGGCGGTCGAGGGCCGGCTGTCCTTCCGCTACGCGGAGATCGGGCTGAATACGCTGCGTTACGACGGCGCGGCGGACACCATCGAGCAGAAGCGCGCCGACCAGGAATACGCGCGTAAGCTCGCCCCGCTGGCCGTGCGCACCACCTATGGCGCGGACCTGGCCAACGCCGTCTCGCTCATGGAATTGTTCACCATTGGCGAGCGCGAGAAGAACGCGGCGGCCCCGGCCTATCAGAAAGTAGACGATTTCCCGCTGCTGGACTGGTGGCGGCATTCGCGCAAGTCCGAATCGTCGGAGTGGCTGCAAGCGCCCATCGGCCTGATGGGCGGCAACAAGGTCCGCTCGCTGGTCTTCGCGGCGGACGGCGACGGCGTGCACGGCATGATCGCGGGCACGACCGGCTCCGGCAAGTCGGAATTGCTGCTCACGCTGATCGTGGGCATGGCCATGCGCTACGATCCGAGTGTGGTGAACTTCGTGCTGGCCGACTACAAAGGCGGGGCGGCCTTTGACCCGTTCCGCCCGCTGCCGCACGCCGTGGACATCGTGACCAGCCTGCAAGGTCTGGCCGGCGCGCGCACCTTCACCGCCACGAAAGCGGAGATGAACCGCCGCAGCGCCATCCTGGCCGAGACGAAGACCAAGCACATCGTCGATTACCGCAAGCGCAACATGCACATCACCCGCGAGCCGTTCCCGTTCCTGTTCATCATCGTGGACGAGTTCGCGGAGATGGTGAAAGAGAACCCGGAGTTCAAGGGCAACCTGGACAGCATCACGCGCCTGGGCCGCGCGCTCGGCGTGTCGCTGATCCTGGCCACGCAGCGCCCGGCGGGCGTCGTCACCGACCAGATGCGCGCCAACATCAAGTGGCGCGTCTGCCTGCGCGTCGAGACGGCGGAAGACAGCCGCGAGCTGCTCAAGCGCTCGGACGCCGCCTTCTTGCCCAACAACATCCCCGGTCGCGCCTACTTGCAGGTCGGCAATGAGAACGTCGAATTGATGCAGGTGGCGCGCGCGGGCGGCCCGTACACCGGCCCGACCGTCGAGGCCGAGCCGCCCGTGATCTGGCTCAGCCGGGGCACGAGCGCCCTGGAGATGCGCCGCGAGAAAGCCCCCGCCGTCGAAGCGCAGGCCTTCTCCGACGTCATGGTCGAGGTCATGCGCCGTATCGCAGACGAGAACGAAGACATCGTGCCGCAGAGTAAGCCCTGGCCGGACCCGCTGCCCGTGCTGCTCACCCTGGACCAGGAACAATTGCCCAACGCCGTCGAGCCGAACCCGCTTCTGCCGCTCAACTCGGCCATCATCGACTGGATGGAAGGCGAAGGCGGCTGGCACGGCATCGACTGGACCGAGCGCGCCATGCGGGCTACCGTCGGCCTCGTGGACAACCCGATCAACGCCGAGCAACTGCCGCTCGTCGTGGACCTGACCAAAGGGCACGCCGCCGTTTTCGGCGCGTCGGGCTGGGGCAAGACGATCTTCCTGCGCACGCTGATCACGGCGCTGGCGTCTACCCATTCGCCCAAAGAATTGAACGTGTACATCATGGACTTCGGCGGCAAGGGCCTGGACGTGGTGTCCGACCTGCCGCACGTGGCCGCCGTGATCATGCCCTCGGAAGATGACCGCGTGCAGGGCTTGTTGCGCCGCATGGCCGACGAGCTTGAGCAGCGCAAGGTCATCCTGAGCCAGGCGCGCGTCGATAACCTGACCCAGTACAACGCCAGCCACCCGGACAACATCGTCCCGGCGCTGCTGGTCGTGTGCGACAACTTCGCGGAGTTCCGTGAGAGCTACGAGCAGTACATCCCGGAACTGATCGGCATCGCCCGCGACGGGCGCGCCAACGGCATCCACCTCGTCATCACGGCCCAGACGTTGAACACCGTGCCCGGCAAGCTGTACAACCAGTTCACCGAGCGCATGACCTTCCGTCTGGCCGACCCGACGGAGTACAGCGGCGTGGTCGGGCGCGCCATGATGGCCCTGCCGGAGATTCCGGGGCGTGGTTACGTCCAGATGGAGAACGCCGCGCTCGAAATGCAGGTGGCGCTGGCCGTCGGCCTGACCCACGAGGACGAACAGCGCGGCATCGACCACACCAAGAAGCTGGCCGAACTGGTCAACATCATGCGCACGACGTGGGGCGACAGCGCACGCCCGCAGAGCATCGACCTCGTGACGCAGCTGTCCCTGTCCGAGTTGTTCTCGCTCATGGACAAGGCCAATTACGACTCGGTGCTCAAGTTCCCCATTGTGGACTGGTGGCGCGTCAGCCGCCAGCCCGACAAATCGGAGTGGCTGCGCGCGCCCATCGGCCTGGTGACCGGCAACAAGGTCCGCGCCCTGCTCTTTGCGGCGGACGGCGACGGCTCACACGGCATGATCGCCGGCACAACCGGCTCCGGCAAGTCGGAATTGCTGCTGACCATCGTGGCGGGCATGGCCATGCGCTACGATCCGAGCGTGGTCAACTTCATCCTGGCCGACTACAAGGGCGGTACGGCCTTTGACCCGTTCAAAGGCCTGCCGCACGCCGTGGACATCATCACCAACCTGCAAGGCACGGCGGGCGCGCGCACCTTCACCGCCATGCGCGCCGAGATGAACCGCCGCAGCGTGATGCTGTCCGAGACGAGCACCAAACACATCGTGCACTATCGCAGCCGCGATCTGCACAACAAGCACAAGCCCTTCCCCTTCCTGTTCGTCATCGTGGACGAGTTCGCCGAGATGGTGAAGGAAAATCCGGAGTTCCGGGGCAGCCTGGACAGCATCACGCGCCTGGGCCGCGCGCTCGGCGTGTCGCTCATCCTGGCCACGCAGCGCCCGGCGGGCGTCGTGAACGACCAGATGCGCGCCAACATGAAGTGGCGCATCTGCCTGCGCGTCGAAACGGCGGAAGACAGCCGCGAGCTGCTCAAGCGGCCCGACGCCTCGTACCTGCCCAACAACATCCCCGGTCGCGGTTACCTGCAGGTCGGCAATGAGAACGTCGAACTGATGCAGGTGGCGCGCGCGGGCGGCCCGTACCTCGGCCCGCTGCCCGAATACATGCGCGAGCCGGACGAAGACGGGACTCGCTCGGCGGTGGAAGCGCCCGCGCTCTCGGATGTGCTGACCAACATGATGGCGCACATGGCCGCCGATCACCCGGACGAGGTCGCCACGCAGATCAAGCCCTACCCGGACCCGCTGCCAACCACGCTCACGTTGTACCAGGACCGGCTGCCCAACCAGGTTGGCGATAACCCGCTTTTGCCGCTCAGCCATGCGATGGTCGAGTGGGTGAACGGCAACGGGCAGTGGCGCGGCATCGACTGGAAAGAAACCGCGATGCGCGTCAACATCGGCCTGATCGACAACCCGATCCTGGCCTCGCAGATGTCCCTGGAATTGAACCTGATGCGCGGGCATGCCGTCATCTTCGGCACGTCCGGTTACGGCAAGACCAGCTTCCTGCGCACTGCCGTGATGGCGCTCGCCGCCACGCACTCGCCGCAGGAATTGAACGTGTACATGCTCGACTTCGGCGGGCGCGGCCTGGACGTGCTCACCGACCTGCCGCACGTCGGCGCCTCGATCACGGCGCTGGAAGAAGAGCGCGTCCTGCGCCTGCTGCGTAAGCTGCAAAACGAGATGGAAGTGCGCCGCACGCTGGTCAGCCAGGCCCGCGTGGACAGCATCCCGGCCTACAACGCGACGCACCCGGAGAACGTCCAGCCCGCCATCCTGGTGCTCATCGACAACTTCGCGGAGTTCAAAGAAAGCTACGAAGCGTTGATGCCGGACCTGATCAGTATCGCCCGCGACGCCCGCGCCAACGGCATTTACCTGATCGTCACGGCAGAACAGACCAGTTCTGTGCCCGGCAAGCTGTACAGCCTGTTCACCGAGCGCATGACCTTCAAGCTGCCCGATGCGACGGAGTATTCCGCCATCGTCGGGCGCGGCACGTCGGACCTGCCGCCGGTGTCCGGGCGCGGCTATATCCAGGTGGACCGCGCGCCGCTGGAAATGCACGTCGCGCTGCCCGCCAAGGCCAACGCCGAAGAACTGGCGCGCGGCCTGGACGATACCAAGAGGCTCGGCCAGTTGGTGATGACCATGGCCCAGGCCTGGGGCGACCGGCCACGTCCGCAGCGCATCGAAATCCTGCAGACGATCATCCCGCTCAATACGGTGCTGCCCGACAAAGCGCCCTCGAAGATCGTCACCTTCCTGGGCATCGAAGATCGCAACCTGGAGCCGCTGGGCATTGACCTGCAACTGCGCGGCCCGCACTTCCTGCTCATCGGCCCGCCGCTCTCCGGTAAGACCACGGCCATGCGCAGTTGGGTGCTGGCTCTGGCGCGGATGTACCGGCCCGATCAGGTGGGCCTGGTGCTGGTCGATTTCCAGCAGCGCTTCTTCAAATACGGCGGCAAACGCTCGCTGGCCGAATTGCCACACGTCATGGCCGCCGTGAACGAAGGGCCGCAACTCACCGACGTGATCGAGAAGCTCAAGGTGGAATACATGGTTCCGCAACGGGACTTCGAGAAGTACCCGCGCCCGGAGTTTTTCATCCTCATCGACAACTACGACGACTGGAGCAGCGTGATCGGCGCATCCACCAGCACCAAGAGCGCTGCGTACCGTGATCTGGGCGAGCTGGCGCGCAAATACGGCCCGGAAGGCTTCCATGCCGTGGTGTGCGGCTCGCTGAACATCATGCGCGGCCTGGACGAGTTCACGCGGCAGGTTAGCGCGGGCCGTTATGGCCTGGGCCTGGATGCGGTGGATGCGCCCAGCGCGCTGGGTGGCCGTGTGCGGGCCGGCGGCGCGGAGTTCCCGCCCGGTCGCGGCTACATCGTGAAGTCCGGGCGCGCCTCGATGGTCCAGGTGGCCACGCCGCAGGGCGCTCAGGATATGGAAGAAGCGCTCGACTCCTGGGTGGATGAGATTTGTGGCGTCTACAAGGACGCGCCGCGCGCCCAATGGCTGGCTGACCTGATGCCCAAGCCGGAGATTGAGCCGGAAGCGCAGGGGCAGCCCGTCGGGCAGCCTACCGGTGCGGCGGCGACGGCCAGCGCCGGGGCGGCCAAGCCTGCGCCCGCGCTGCCCGGCGGAGAAGACCCGTCCATCGCGGAACTGCGCGCCATGATCGCCGCCGCGAAGGAAGAAGAGGCCAAAGCCGCCGAGGAAGAAGACCCACTCGCCGCGCTGATGGCCAAGGCGAAGGAGTTCGAGAACAAGCCGTTCAACCTCGCCACGCCGAAGGCCGACGATGCGGCCACCGGCGGCGATGGCAGCGGCAACGGCAGCGCAGACGGCGGCGGCAACGGCGCTGGCGCATCGAGCACGGGCAATGGGGCGGAACAGCCCGCCAAGAAACAGACGAAAACGGAGTGAGTGACGATGGCGCGCATCAATGTGACAATCGTCTCCGACCTGTTTGACGAGCCGAACCAGGAAGCGTCCATCCGCGAGCATCTGCCGGTGCGCACGCTCATGTCGGAAGCCCGGCGGGAGTTCAACCTGCCGGAAGATGCCGTGTACGCCCTGCGCTTTCAGGAAACGGGCAAAGCGCTCGATCCGGATAAGACGATGGAGCAGCAGGGCGTGCGCGCGGGCGCGATCCTGATCCTGACCCGCGAGCGCCGCCCGGCCATGCGCGAAGCGGTCGCCAATGCGGGCGTCTCGCGCTCGAACATCACCGGGCCAAACCGCCCCTTCCTGCGCGAAGACATGACCGGCAAAATCTTCGAGATCATGTGGCAGCCCGCCGTCATCGGGCGGCGCGACCCGACCAACCCGCAGAGCGTGGAGAACCTCGCCGTGAACCTCGAAACCTTCGAGGGCGCGAAGAGCGTCTCGCGTTACCATGCGCGCATGACCGAGGACAAGGGCAAGTTCTACCTGGAGAGCATCGCCGACCACAACCCGGCCTACCTGAACGGCAGCATTGTGCGCGTGGGCGACAAGCGGCTGCTCATGCCGGGCGACAAGATCGAGGTGGGCAAGATCACGCTCTCGTTCGGCCTGCGCGGCCAGACCGTGCAGCAAAACGTGCAGAATCAATCGACGGTCATCGGGCCGGAGCAGTAGACCCTCACTCCCCCGACCCCTCTCTCCCTCAGGGAGAGAGGGGAGAAGAATTGGGGAACGCCCTGGTTCTCTCACCGCTCTCCACGAGGACGAGAGGGTAGAGAAACAGAGAACTCTCTGGTTCTCTCACCCCTCTCCATGAGGGAGAGGGGCCGGGGGTGAGGGTTTACAGACACGCCCAGCAGTACGGCACAAGGGGGCGGCTCGTGGGCCGCTCCCCTTTTTTGGACACACGAACCCATGCCCCTGATCAGCAAACAACGAATCGCGACCACCTTCCGGCGCTTTCCGTGGGCCGTCGGGATGATGCAGCGCGTCTACCGCGTCACGCAGCCCTGGATGACGGCGGGCGCGGTGGGCGTCATCTTCGACTCGGGCGGGCGCGTCCTGCTCGTGGAGCACGTTTTCCACGCCCTGTACCCGTGGGGATTGCCCGGCGGCTGGATCGGGCGCGGCGAGGACCCCGAAGACACCGTGCGGCGTGAAGTCCTGGAAGAAACCGGCCTGCGCATCGAGGTGCTCAAGCCGCTGCTTTGCACCCGCTCGCGCTACCTGCCCCGCCACATGGACATCGCCTATCTATGTCAGGCTCCGCCCGACCTGGACGAGGCCAGCATCCGCCTGAGCGAAGAGTTGCTCGCCTATCGCTGGCTGGATGTGCTGCACGCGCCGCCCGACATCCCACTCATCGACTTTCACCGGCGCGCGCTGGCGATGGGCGCTGCCGAATGGCGGGCGATTCTGAATCCTTCCTGAGATTCCCTGCGCTGTGCGCCGTGGACCGAGTAGAATGGGCGACAAGTGGGTACGTCATGGCCGGCGGGCGCATCCCGACCAGTGCGCGACGTGTAGGGGCGGCTCGCGAGCCGCCCGCTCAGGCCGCAATCGCGCAACCGCCGGAATCATGCAAGAAAACGAAGGTCACTGCGAATGACGGTTACCGGTCTGGGAACGAAACGCACCGGGCGGCGTATCCCGGTCCTTGCACTGCTCTCCGGCGGGATGCTGCTCGCCGCGTTGATCATGCTCGCCCTGGAGCTGACTCGCTTCGCCCAGGGCCGCGACCGCCTGCAAACGGACATCACCGTCGCGGGCGTGCCGGTCACCGGCCTGACGAGCAGCGAAGCCGCCGCCGCCTGGGAACTGGTTTACCAGCAGCCCATCGAGCTAGAGTACCAGGGCCACCCGGTCCTCTTGGACCCGGCGCAAATCGGCTTTCGTATCGACAGCGCCCAGATGCAGGAAACCATCCGCGCCCGGCTCGCCACCGGCACGAATTATTGGCAGGACTTCTGGAACTACCTCTGGCAACGGCCCACCAGCCCGCTCTCCATTGACCTTGTGGCCGATTATTCCGAAGCCCGCCTGCGCGAATTTCTCGAAGACCTTGCCGCGCGCTATGACCGGGGAGCGAGCACGGCGGCCTTCGACCCGATGACGATGACTTTTGCCGCCGGGGCAAACGGCACGCGCCTGGACGTGCAGCGCTCCATCGCCCTGATCGAAGAGGCGCTTTTCCAGCCCACCGGGCGCAGCGTCGTGCTGCCCATGGAGAACGAAGGGGCGCGCGCCGCCGACATGAGCACACTTCAGGCGGCGATCCTGGCCTACCTGGAGATGATCAATTTTCCGCCCAACGGCCCGGAAACGCTTGCTTCGGTGGGCGTGATCGACCTGCAAAACGGCGCGGAGCTGTGGATCAACCCGGACATCGCCTACAGCGCGATGAGCACGATCAAAATCCCGATCCTGGTCAACATCTTTAGCTGGCTGGCCTTCCCACCCGACGCGGACGTGCGCTGGCTGATGGGCGCGTCGATCCTGTGCAGCAACAACAGCGCCTCGAACTTCCTGATGCAGATTCCGGGCAACGGCGGCTCGGAACAGGCCAAGCTCGCAGACGGCCTGCGCCAGGTGACGAGCACGGCCTCGGAACTGGGCGCGCGCTACACGTTCATCAATGCGCCGCTATGGGTGGGTGTAGAGGGCTGGTCCATCAACGACAACCCGCCGCCCGTGCCCAACCCGGCCTTTGACGCCAAACCGGACTTGTGGAGCCGCACCACGCCCGAAGACATGGCCATCTTGCTCCAGGGCGTGTACGACTGCGCCGAGTACGGCAGCGGGTTCATCGCCGCGCTGCCGGAGCGCTTCACACAGTCCGAGTGCCAGCAGATGATCGAGCTGATGAGCGGGAACATCATCGACCGCCTGATCGAACTGGGCGTGCCCAAAGGAACGCGCGTGGCGCACAAAAACGGCTGGGGCGGCACGCCGACCGGCGGCGCGAACGTCAGCGATGCGGCCATCGTCTACACCCCCGGCGGCAATTACATCCTGGTGACGTACATGTGGGAAAAACAGGCCAACCAGGACGGCATCGGCACGCTGAAGCCCTGGGAAGCCATCGAGGGCATCTCGCGCGTGGTGTACAACTACTTCAACGCCGCCAACCCGCTCATGGTCACGCGCGTGCCGGAGAATCCACTCGGCGCGGTGGACTGCGTGATGCCCAACCCGGAGCACCATGACCGGCTGGACCTGACGAACATCAATAACGGGCGCTTCACGGCAGAGGGCTACCTGGAGCCGGACGCCTGTTACGGCTATCCGAGCTGCGGCGTGGACCAGCCGCCCGCCTCGTTTGTCGCGCCGCTGCCCGGCGCGCCGTAGGAACGCGGCCTGCTTCGTCCGCGGCCTGCACCCACGGCGCTTTTCCCGGTGGGCGAAGATGGGGAAAGCGCGGACAACGCAGGCGTTGTCCCTACGGCATCGGTGTAGGGATGCGGCCTGCTTCGTCCGCGGCCTGTCGTCGCATCAAACCGCGTGCACCGGCGAGGCGTCGGTGTCCGCCCGGCGCTGAAGCGACCGGGCTGAATGTACAAAGCCCTTCGGGCTGAAATTCCATCCTCAGCCCGTCAGGGCTTCGTAGCTTCAGCCCCATGCTTCAGCGTGGGGCCGCCCCAGCAAACCAGCCAAGCGGTGGATGAGGCGACAAGAGGCGGGGGATACCCATGCTTCGGCGTGGGGCTGCCCCAGCAAACCAGCGGCCAGGGGACAGGCGTGAGGGATTTGCCCACATCGGCTATAATCCCTTCCCGACAGAACGCTCGGAAATGTGCTGGAACCGTGTTACATGGTCGTTCCGTACTGCCACATCTGCGAAAGCCACCCTGAAGAAAAGCTCCGGTACGCCGATAGCGGCCTCGACGATGGGGAATACTGCCCGGTGTGTTTCCGGCCCTTCTGCCGCCACCATGCCGGCACGGTGCGCTGGCGCTGGCGCGACTCGCGCGAGGTCGATTCCGGGCGCGTGTGCATCGAGTGCAAGCGCGCCTATCTTCACCGTACCTGGGACGCCGTTCACCGCGACTGGATCAGTTGATCGGTTGAATCTGTTGGTTTGCCGGCGTACCAGCCGCAAAGGAGAGTTCTCGTGATTGTCCCACCCCGCCGCGCTCTCTCCGTCCGGCCCCGGCGAAGGATTGCCCGGCGTCTGGGGGCCGCGTTATTCGGCATCCTGATCGCCATCCTCATCGTGGAGATTGCCATCCGCCTGCTGTTCGGGTCACTGCCGCCCGGAATGCAGACCGTGCTGCGCTTCATCCGCGTGACGCCCTTCACCGACCAGCGCCTTGCCCCGTTGCCGCTGTACGCCGGCGACCGCGACTACCAGACCATCATGCGGCCCGGCGCGCGCGACGAGTGGCAGGTCGGCAGCATGAACGTCGATTTCCAGGTGAGCACGTATAGCTGGTGGGGCGGGCGCGTCGGATTCCGCTCGCCGCAGCCGGAGACGGGCCGCATCGACGCCGTGGCCATCGGCGACTCGTTCACGGCCTGCATCGTGAGCCTGTCCGACTGCTGGGTCGAGCTGGTGGCGGAAAAAACCGGCATCCCGTTCCTGAATATGGGCCAGACGGCAACCGGCTCGCTGAGCCACTCCCGCCTGTACTGGGATTTCGTCGCCAAGCCGGAACTGGGCCTGGGCCAGCCGAAGATCGTGATCTGGCAGTTCTTCGGCAACGACTACAACGACGATTTCGGCCTGGCGTTGGTCAACGGCATAAACCAGACGCCTGCGCCCGCCGATCCGATGACTGCCAACCAGACGTGGCGCTTCACCGGCCCGCTGGACACGTGGCTGAACGAAAATTCGGCGGTATACGCCATGCTGACGGCCATGAGCCGCGTCGGCAGCACCGAAGTGCTGTTCGTCGATCCATATCACATCCAGATTGGCCGCGCGCAGATGGATTTCGGGCAGGACTACCTGATCCGCGCCTTCGACATGGACGAGCCGCGCAACCTGGAAGGCGAGCAGATCAGCCACAAGGCCATCCTGGACACGCGCGCCACGGTCGAGAAGAACGGCGGAATCTTCGTCCTGGCGCTAATCCCGACGAAAGAGGAAGTCTACCGCCCCTGGACCGAGCCGGAGATGGGCGCGGCGGTCATCGACGGGCTGGAAGCGCCGCGCCGCCGCCTGCTGGCCTTCTGTGAGGCGGAAGGGCTGACCTGCTTTGATGCGGAAACGGCCCTCACAGCCGCCGCCGCCGATGTCGCGCACGCGCACCTGTATTACAAAGACGACATGCACCTGAACCCGGTGGGCAACCACGTGCTGGCCGATGCGCTGGCCGCCTTCCTCGAAGAGCAGGGCATCGCCGCGACAGTGCGGAGCGCGCTCGCCGCACCATGAGGGTCGCGGCAGCCAGTCGTGAACGTTTGGGGCGGCTCGTTTGAATAGGGGCGGACGAGGCGGGCCTCGTCCCTACGCCGTGATCTCGCAGGGGCAACGCCTGCGTTGTCCGCCGCTACGCCAATCAACGAACCCGGCCCATCGTTGCGTCGAAGATGGGCCGGGTGGCATTCGTTCCGGGGTGCGCCAGCTCGTTAGCGCGTCACGACGACATCAGCTCGCGGTACAGGCTGACCGTCTCCGGCTCCAGGCTGGTGCGCTGCTCTTTGAGCGTCTCTTGCAGGCGCTGGTAGTGGCTGGCCGCTTCACTGCGGCGGCCCAGGTCGGCGTACAGCTGCATCACACGGCGGTGCAGGTCCTGGCGGCGCGGGTCTTCCGCGACGGCCTTCTGCAATAGCGTCAGGGCGTGCTCCGGGCGGTTTTCCTCAAGCCGGGCGGTGGCCATGCCGGTCAGCGCCTCGATGTAGCCCATCTGGTATTCCTGGCGGCGGCGCACAATCCAGCCCTCGGTATGCCCTTGCAGGAACGGGCGCTGGTGCAGCTCGATGGCGCGCTGCCACGCAGCGACGCGGGCGGCGTTATCCTGCGCCTGACGCCCTTCGACGAGCGCCCCGACGAAATCCACGATGTCGTAGTGGATGCTCAGCTCCGGGTTGACGCGGTAATAGCTGTTCTCGTGGATGAGCACATCCAGGCCCAGCGAGTCAAGCGCCTTGTGCAGCCGGCGCTTGGTGACGTGGAAGACGTTCACCGCCTGATCGTTGTTCAGTTCGGGCCAGAACGCCTGGCAAATCTCCGAGCGGGTGACGAAAGGCCGCTCCAGGGCGAAGAAGAACAGCAGACGCGGCAAGTGCCCTTCCCAGCTATCCACTCCGTCGCCGTCCAGCACGACGCTGCCCGGCCCCAACGCGCGCACTTCCAGGCGCGGCTTGCCCGCCGACTGGTTCTCGTAAAAATCGCCCGCCACGATCTCGTTGTCGCGCAGCATGACCGCCTTGCGCTGGGCGATGAAGGACATCCACGGCAGGCGGGGCAGCCCGCGCCCGCTGATGACCAGCTTGACGTGCGGCGGCAGCGCCTCGATCAGCATTTCCAGGAACATCTGCAGGTCGTCGCCGATGTCGGCCCGGTCGAACTCGTCCAGCACGAGCAGGCTGAGCTGATCGGCCAGCTCTTCCAGGTCCGCGACGAAGGCATCGAGCAGCGCCGCCGGGTCGCTGGCATCCAGCCCGATCTGGTTGACGTGCGCGCCGAAGGTGGGGACCTGTTCGGCCAGATCGTGCGTGAATCCGGCCAGGAACGAGCGCACATCCACGTCGTTGCTGCTCATCGCGTAATAGAAGACGCGCATGTCCATATCCGACAGCAGCCGGCTGAGCAGCGCCGTGCGGTAGCGGCTCCGGGCGTGGAGCAGGATGACGCGAGCATCTTGCGCGTTCTCTTGAAACGAGCGATAAATGTCTGTCAGGATGTTATCAAGGCTCATGATGTACCCCCCTGCAAAAGCTGTTCAGGGAAGATCGCGGTCGCGGAAAAAGGCAGACCGGAGCGCTGCCCCAAAGTAAGGCGCGATTATAGACCATTTGCCGGAAATAGCAAATTAAGAGATTCGCCCTCGCCTCTTACCAAAGCATAAGCCAACCCCGATCACGACGCGGACGGCAGCCCCGATTTTCATCGCCATCGCATTCGAACTTGCCAAGAGCCGCCCGGCGCTGAAGCGACCGGGCTGAACCTACGACGCCCTGCTGGACTGAGGACGGGATTTCACCCGAAGGGCCGTGTGCATTCAGCCGGATCGCGTACGGATTTGCAGATATTAATGTGGATCATCGGGTGTGCCCGGCGCTGAAGCGACCGGGCTGAACCTACAAAGCCCTTCGGGCTACAGCACGCCTTCAGCCCGAAGGGCTTCGTAGTTTCAGCCTGGACCTTCAGGTCCGGGCAATGCGAGCCGTACTTATTTGCGAAACCTCATCAGCGCCGGGCGGACCTGACGCTGCGCCGGTCCATCCGGTTTGACGCCCGCCGCCGCTTTCGTTACACTCGGTCTGGCAGATACTGCGGGGCCGGGAACACTTCGTTGAGGTCATGAGCTGGCGCGAGCTGGCAGACTGCCCAAGACCAGACTCACTAGCTAGAGGGTAGTGGATTGGACCGTAAAGTCCTGGTTGTCGATGACGAGCCGCAGACGGTAGAGCTGATTCGCCTGATGTTCAAGACGTTGGGGCACGAAGCGGAAGGCGCTTCGACAGGCGCTGAGGCGATCTCCGCCGCCCGCCGCAACAAGCCGCTCATGGTCCTGCTGGACGTGATGCTGCCCGATATGTCGGGCTATGACGTGTGCACCGCGCTGAAGGCGATGCCGGAGATGGCCGGCGTGCCCGTGATCATGCTCACTGCCCTGGACGACCGCACGACGCGGGAAAAGGCCCTCAACGCCGGGGCGGATACTTTTGTCGCCAAGCCTGTCTCGCGCGCCCAGTTGCGCGATTACCTGGACCGCGCCACGGCGGCCAGCCGCTGATCGACGCTGCCCCTCTCCACGCGGAGAGGGGTTCCACCCGCATTTCCCCCGGTTCTCTTTACCGCGTCTCCGGCGAGACATCGCGCAGGCGGAAATTATCGAAGAACGCGCTGGTATCCGGCTCCACGCCGAGCGCTGCCGAGCCGTTCAGCACCGGGATGCTCAGCGCTTCGCCCAGAAAACGCTCGTTGGCGAAAAACGCGGCCTGATCGTGGTACGTGACGACGAGCAGCGGAATCCAGTCTGGGATGGCGCGGTCCACGCTCA
>JADZBY010000130.1 GCA_020851855.1 Anaerolineae bacterium | reverse complement strand
GGCGTGCGCTGTCAGCCCCGCCCCCGCCGCAGCATGAGGATCCACTCGCGATAGGCTTCCAGCAGGGCGCGCACCGCCGCCCGGCTGGCCTCGTCGGTCAGCCGGCCTTCGGCGTCGAACTTCTCCCACGAGCGCTGGATCATGACCTGCGGCTGGCCCAGCGCCAGCATGCCCGCCGATTGCGCCACCTGACGCAGGTGAAGCTGGGCGCGCACCGTGCCGTACACGCCGCCCGCGCCCATCATGGCCAGCGGCTTGCCGACGAGCGGCGAGGTGGCCACCGGGCGCGACGCCCAGTCAATCGCGTTTTTGAGCATGCCCGGCAGGCTGTAGTTGTACTCCGGCGTGGCGATCAGCAGCCCATCGTACTCCGCGATGGCTGCCTTGAATTTCTGGACCGGCTCCGGCTGGCCTGCCGTGTCGAGATCGGCGTCGTAGAACGGGATGCCGGTCAGGTCATACAGGCTGAGCGTCATGCCATCGGGCAGGAGTTCCTGGGCGGTGTACAGCAGGCCCATATTGTGCGAGCTGCGCCGCGCGCTGCCCGAAAACCCGAGGAGTCGAATCGAATCCGTCAAAGCGTCCCCTTCCTGCTGAACGATGTGCCTTGAACTCACGACTTCACGAACTGCGCCCGCAAGTCGCGCTTGAGAATCTTCCCGGCGGCAGAGATGGGCAGCGCGGCCATGATCTCCACGCGGCGTGGCACTTTGAAGCGCGCCAGGCGGCCCGCCATGTGCGCCAGAAGCTCGTCCGGCGTGGCGGTCATGCCGGGCCGCAGCACCACACACGCCAGCCCGACCTCGCCCCACTTGTCATCCGGCACGCCGATGACCGCGCATTGTAACACCGCCGGGTGTTTGTAAAGCGCCTGCTCGATCTCCGCCGGGTAGACGTTCTCGCCGCCGCTGATGAACATGTCTTTTTTGCGGTCCACGATGAAGAAATACCACTCGTCATCGCAGCGCGCCAGATCGCCGGTGTGGAACCAGCCGTCCTCATCGACCACGGCGGCGCTCGCTTCCGGCTGGCCGAAGTACCCGGAGCACATCGACGGCCCTTTGAGCGCCAGCTCGCCAATCTCGCCGGGCGGTAGCGGCTGGTTGTCCTCGTCCACGATGCGCGCGTCCACGTAGAAGTTGGGCCGCCCGATGCTGCCCGCCTTGCGGATGGCATCCTCGGCAGACAGGGCAAAGATGCCCGGCCCGAACTCGGTCATGCCGAAGCCCTGCTTGAAACGCACGCCCTTTTCGTCGCGGAATTTCTCGACCAGCGGCACGGGCAGCGGCGCGCCGCCGCTCGTGCAGAAGCGCAGGCTGCTCAGGTCGGCGCTGGCCCAGTTCGGCGCGGTGGTCAGCATCTGGTACATGGTCGGCACACCGCCGAAGAACGTGGCGCGGTACTGCTGGATCAGGTCGAGCACCTGCGCCGGGTCGAATTTCTGGGTCAGGACCACCGTGCCGCCCAGGATCATCATCGGCATGGTATACACCAACAGCCCGCCCGTGTGGAACATGGGGAAGACATTCACGGTCACGTCGCCGTGCCGGATGTCGTGGATGATCGTGTTCAGCGTGTTCCAGGCGATCATGCGGTGGCTGACCATCGCCGCTTTGGGCAGGCCGGTGGTCCCGCCGGTGAAGATCAAGCAGGCGGTGTCTTCGGCGTCCAGCGTTTCCGTCGCCACGCGGTCCGCCGGGGCGTTTTGCAGGACCGTCTCAACGTGCAGACTGCCCGCGCGCCCGTCGCCATCGACGTGCAGCAGGTGGGTCAGGTACGGCGCTTCAGCCTTGACCAACGCCGCGTTGTCGGCGAAGGCTTCGGAGAAGATCAGCGCCCTGGGCGTGGTCGCCTCGACGGCGGCGAGCAATTCGCGCCAGTGCAGCCGCCAGTTGTAACAGGCCAGCGCCGCGCCGAGCTTGCCGCAGGCGAAGAACGCATCCAGGAACTCGACGCCGTCGCGGGCCACGATGCCCACCCGGTCGCCGCGACGCACGCCGACCACGTCGCGCAGCCAGTTGGCCAGCCGGTTGGCGCGCTCGTTCATCTGCCGGTAGGTGAATTGCCCGTGCGGCGACTTGCCGGAGTCAACGATGGCCAGCGCGTCCGGGCTGTAAATCTCCCGGCGGCCCATGTAATCGCCAATGTACATACGCTATGTCCTGTTCAAGATAGTTCCGCAGAACCAGCCCTCACACCCCCGGCCCCTCTCTCCCTCAGAGCGAGAGGGGAGAAGCCCGGCTCCTGGCCCCTCGCCATGAGGGAGAGGGGTTGGGGTGAGGGTTTGCAGACTTGAGAACCAGCCCTCACACCCCCGGCCCCTCTCTCCCTCAGAGCGAGAGGGGAGAAGCCCGGCTCCTGGCCCCTCGCCATGAGGGAGAGGGGTTGGGGTGAGGGTTTACGCGCTCACGTCCAGAGAAACGCCGCCGCGCCCATCGTGTAGCCGGCTCCGCTGGCGCAGAAGACAACCAGTTCGCCCGGTTGCGGCCCGCGCGCCTGCTCGATGGCGTCATCGAGCGCCATCGGCATACACGCCGAGCCGGTGTAGCCCCATTTTTCCATAATCGTGTG
>JADZBY010000129.1 GCA_020851855.1 Anaerolineae bacterium | reverse complement strand
TGGGGTGTTGCCGAAGCGGACGAGGCCTGCCTCGTCCCTACACGGTGTCGTAGGGACAACGCAGGCGTTCTCCGTCTGGCGCCGGGCGGGTGGGGTGTTGCCGAAGCGGACGAGGCCTGCCTCGTCCCTACACGGTGTCGTAGGGACAACGCCTGCGGTGTCCGTCTTGCGCCGGGCGGTTGGGGCGACGTTGCGAACACCCACCCGTTCATGATGGATTTCAAGAATTGGATGTGGATGACCATGGCGGGCGCGTCGCGACGCGCCCCTACATGTTGCGTGCTGTAGGGGCGGCTGGCGAGCCGCCCGTAAGCCTGACCGCCCCAATTTCTTAAATTTCATCATGGGCGGGCGGCTTCGGTGTAAAGTATAAGCGTATGGGACGGCAGGCAATGCGGGCGTTGCCAGAACACATCGTTGGCCGGCGTTCGTGTGGAGAGTACGGGCGGTAATGATTCGGCTGCTGCTGATCGACGATCATCATCTGGTCCGGCAGGGCATACGCTCGCTGGCCGAGCGCGCCGGCGACATCGACGTCGTCGGCGAGTCCGAAGGCGGCGAGAAGGCGATTGCCCTCGTGGAGTCGCTCAAGCCCGACGTGGTCCTGCTGGACATCTCGATGCCGGAGATGAACGGCCTCGACGTGCTGGAGCGCTTTGTGACCACTGCGCCGCGCGTGCGGGTGGTGATCCTGTCCATGCACTCCGACGAGGCCGTCGTGCAGCGCGCCTTGAAGCTGGGCGCACGCGGCTACCTGCTCAAGAGCGCCCTTTCGGAAGAGCTTCTGCTGGCCATCCGCGCCGCCTACCGCGACGAGGTGTACCTCAGCCCGTCCATCTCGCGCACCCTGCTGGACGGATTCGTCAATTCCCTGCCCGCGTCGCCGGTCGATCTGCTCACCGCACGCGAGCGGCAGGTGTTGCAGCTCATCGCCGAGGGCAATACGAACCCGCAGATTGCCCGGATGCTGTCTCTGAGCGTGAAGACGGTCGAGAAACATCGCACCAGTCTGATGGACAAGCTGAATATCCATGATCTAGCCGGGTTGGTGCGTTTCGCCGTGAAACAGGGCATTATCCCGCTCGATTCGTAGCCAGGGCAAGGGTACAACGCGCCGGTTTCCCACCCGGCGCTGCCCAAGTCGCCCCGCCGGCGGAAGTGGGGTCTTTTCCCCGCCGAAATGGGGTTATCGCCTACTCCCCGAAATCGCCGTTCTGACGGAAACTGATGGTCAAGGTATGCCAGACACGGCGTCACGCCTTGCCCCCACGCCTGGACCCTATCTGGCCGTCTGGCACACCTCGTTTCAAGAAAATTCAGAACGATCACAGTCTGAGGCAGCAGTAATGACGGACAAAAGTGGTCACTCCGCACAACCCTGCATCCTGGTCATCGAAGATAGCCAGGCGTTGCGCACCTCGGTGGTCGAGGTCCTCACCTGGGAAGGGTTCCGCGTTGTGGACGCACCCAACGGTCGGCAGGGGCTAGAAGCGCTGCACGCCGAGCAACCCGATCTGGTCATCTGCGACATCATGATGCCCGACCTGGACGGCTACGGCGTCCTGGCCGCCATGCGCGCCGACCCCAAGTACCGGACCGTGCCTTTCATCTTCCTCACCGCGCTGGCAGAGCACGCCGACGTGCGCCAGGGCATGGAGCTTGGCGCGGTGGATTACCTGGCCAAACCCTTCGCCATGCGCGATCTGCTGGCTGCCGTGCGCACCCAGCTACGCAAGGACGCCGATTACCGTCAGGCAGCTGATCTGCGCCTCGAGGCGCTCAGCCGGCAGTTGATCACCGCGCTGCCGCACGAGCTGCGCACGCCGCTCACCTCGGTGCTCGGCTACACGGAGCTGATGCTCGAAGACGCGCCGAGCATGGACCCGTCCGAGATCAGGGAGTACCTGTCTATCATCCACGACGCGGGCGAGCGCATCAAGCGCCTGACGGAAAACTACCTGCTCTATGCACAGCTGGAAGTCGCGGCGCAGCGACCGGGCGCGCTGGCCGTGCTGCGCAGCCAGGCCAGCCCACACGCCGCGCATCTGGTTGGGGCCATTGCCGCAGACTGCGCCGCCATCGCCAAGCGGGACGGCGATTTGACGCTGAGCCTGGATGAGGACCTGCCGCCGCCCGCGATTGGCTCCGAATACCTGAGCCGCATCACGGAAGAGCTGGTCATGAATGCCTTCAAGTTCTCGCCAGCGGGCGCTCCGGTCCATGTCAGCGCCAACGCGACGCCGTCCGGCATGGTGATGACCGTGCACGACGCGGGCCGGGGCATGTCCCGGGAGCAGATCGCCGGGATTGGCCTGCACATGCAGTTCGACCGCGATCACTATGAGCAGCAGGGCACGGGCATGGGCCTGGCGCTCGTCCGAAGGCTCGTGCAGCTGCACGAAGGGCGCTTTGACATTTCCAGCGCGCCCGGCGAAGGCACGACAGTGCGCATCGAACTGCCCAGCGCGGTGCACGCCGACGGTGGACGGCTTCGCGGCGTGGCCTGATGGCCGCGCCAGGATGAGAAGAAACGTCATGAACAACATCTCCGTACCGCCTGCCCCCGTGCTCGTCGCGGATGACGACCCGCTCATCCGGCGCATGATCCGCTCTGCCCTGGAGCTTGACGGCTGGTCCGTGGTCGAAGCGGAAGACGGCTCGGATGCGATTGCCGTCTTTCAGCGCGCGTCGCCCGGCATCATCCTGCTCGACGTGCTCATGCCGTGCATGAACGGCTTTGAGGCGTGCGAGGCCATCAAGGGCCTGCCCGACGGGAAAGAGACGCCGATCCTGATGGTCACGGCGCTGAACGACACCGACGCCATCAAGCGCGCGTTTGCCGCCGGGGCTGAGGATTTCATCACCAAGCCGGTCCAGTGGGAAGTGCTGCGCCACCGGGTGCGGCGGCTGATGCAGATGCGCGAACTGAAAGCCATCGCCGCCCAGGAACGCCTTGCCTCGGAACACGCCCACCTGCGCGAGTTAGAGCAGTTCATGATGTCCATCTCGACGCAGTTCATCGACCTCGATCCGGCGGATGTAGACCCACGCATCGCCGCCGCCCTGTGCCAGATTGGCGAGTTCATCCGGGTGGATCGCGCCTACCTGTGCGCCTTTTACGAAGGCGGCATGCGCATCAATTGCCCGCATGAGTGGTGCGCGCCGGGCGTGCCGTCCAAGTCGCACATGCTTCAGCGCGTCCCGGTCATGCTCTTTCCGGGGTGGTACGACCGGCTCTCCCAGCTTGATACCATCCGCATCACGTCGCTGGACGAGCTTCCGTCGTTTGTGCGGGCCGAGCGCAAATTCCTGGAAGCGCGCCAGTGCCGCTCGGCGTTGCTCGTGCCCGTCAGTTCCAAAGGCAGGCTGGCCGGCTTCATCGGCTTCGAGACGACGCACGCGGAGAAGGTGTGGCTCGACCAGGATATCGCGCTGGTCAAGATGGCCGGCGAGATCTTCATCACCGCGCTGGAGCACAAGCGCACAGAAGAGGCGCTGCAATCCAACGAGCGTGAGCTGCGCCAGATCACCGATACGATGCTGGACGCCGTGTACCGCGCCGACGCCAACGGCATCATCGAGTTCGCCAGCCCGTCGTGCTGGCACGTGTTCGGCCACCCGCCGGAAAGCTTGCTGCGGACGTCAGTGTTTCAGCACGTTCACCCCGATGACATCGAGGCGATGCGGGCAGGCATGTTCAATACCGGCAGCGCCGAGCACCGGTATTTCCACGCCAACGGCAGCGTCATCTGGCTGGAGACGCTGTGCAATCTCATCTTCACCGAAGAGGGTCAGGTGGAAGGCATCGTGCTGGCCAGCCGCGACGTCACGCAGCGCAAACGCGCCCAGCACGAGCTGCAAGAACTGAACCGCCTGAAGACCGAGTTTCTTTCGACGGCGGCGCACGAGCTGCGCACGCCGCTCACCAGCATTCGTGGCTTCAGCGAGCTGCTGCTCAGCCGGAACCTGGACGCCGACCGGCAGAAGCGTTTCCTGACCATGATCAACGAGCAGGCAACGCGCCTGGGAAAGCTCATCGATGACCTGTTGGACATTTCGCGTCTGGAAGCCAAACGCAACCTGACGCTGGCTATGGAGCCGGTGGACATGGGCGTCCTGATCGCGCAGGCCCTCTCGCCCTTCCAGGAATCGTCGCCGCAGCACCGCTTCGTGCTGGACCGCTGCCCCAGCTACCCACCCGTGCTCGGTGATGCCGTCCGGCTGACGCAGGTGGTCGAGAATTTGCTCTCCAACGCGCGCAAATACTCCCCCAACGGCGGAATGGTCGCCGTGCGGGTCGCGTCGAGCGACGTGGACATCCATGTCAGCGTTCAGGACGAGGGCATCGGGATGGCGCTGGACGAGCAAGAGCACCTCTTTGAGAAGTTCTACCGCGCCAATGCGTCGAACACGGCGACAAACGGCACGGGCCTGGGCCTCTCGATCAGCAAGCTGATCGTGGAATTGCACGGCGGTGCGATCTGGGCGGAAAGCGAGCCGGGCAAAGGATCGACCTTCCATTTTACGCTGCCGCTCATGCTGCCGAATCTGGGTCCTGAATCCGATACGATGCCACACCCGGTGGAGAAAGCCGAATAGACCATGTCCAAGAAGATTCTCATCGTCGATGACCAGCCCGAAGTCCGCGAGCTGGTGCATGTCACCCTGGAAGAAGGCAGCTACCAGCTTTTGTCCGCGGAGAACGGCGATCAAGCCCTGGCGCTCGCCCAGCGTGAGCTGCCCGACCTGATCCTGCTCGACATCCAGATGCCGGGCGGGCAGCTGGACGGCCTGCAGGTGTGCAGCCAGCTAAAATCGTCCCCGGCCACGCGCGGAATCTACATCATCATGCTGACTGCCAAAGGCCAGGACTGGGATCGGCGGCTCGGCAAAGAGGCCGGCGCCGATGATTACTTCGTGAAGCCCTTCAGTCCACTGGAACTGATGCTCAAGGTTGACGAGGTTCTGCAATGACCGATACGAATGGGGCAGCTTCCGCTCCGTCTGCCAGTGAAAGCGCGCGAGCCGTCGATTACCTTTCCATAGCAGGCAGCGCGCTCCAGACGCCTCTGGACGTTCTGCACCGCCACCTGGACGCGCTGAAGGCGGCGGGCGCGGCGTTGCCGCCAGAGTTGCGCACGCACCTGACGGCCCTGAATACGGCGACCCGGCAACTGGACGAGGTGACGCGCGACCTGCACCACGTCACACGCGCCTACGAGGCCCGGAAGACCAGCCCGGCGGGCGAAAATATCGACATGGCCGCCCTGATCAACACCGTGCTGGACGAATTGCGCCCGCTGGCCGATGAGTGCCTGGTGACTTTCCAGGTGTACCTGCCGGACGTTTTCCCGGCCATCCACAGCCACGAGGGCACGCTCTACGCGGCGATTTACCACCTGATCCTGAACGCGATTGTCTTCAACCTGCCCGGCGGGCTGGTCCGCGTCGAGGCGGTGGGCGAACTGAGCGGCGTCACGCTGCATATCCTCGACACCGGCCTGCCCATCCCGCAATCGGAATGGGAAACCATCTTCGAAGCGGTCCGCCAGCGCGAGACGGAATCCGCCAAGGCGCACTCGCGCGGGCTGGGGCTGCCGATAGCCCGCCGCGCGCTGG
Source organism: Anaerolineae bacterium (assembly GCA_020851855.1). Classification (GTDB taxonomy): domain Bacteria; phylum Chloroflexota; class Anaerolineae; order Aggregatilineales; family UBA2796; genus JADZBY01. Next base: position 7,917 of record JADZBY010000129.1, on the reverse strand, counting down.
CGCACGTGGGCGGAAGCGTGGAGATCGCGCACAGCGGGCGCGGCGGCACGGCGCTCCGGGTGCGCATCCCGGCCCAACACAAAGACGCCGAGGCGCGGCTGGCCGAAGTGCAGAGCGATCTCGAAAGCGTGCACCGCCAGTCGTTGGCCTACGCGCACGACCTGCGGCAGGTCTACCGGCGCTTCCGGGCGCTGAACGCCGAATTGGAGAGCGCCAACGAGCGCCTGGAAGCCACCAACCGCCTCAAGTCGAACTTCCTGGCCATCATCAGCCACGAACTGCGCTCGCCCTTCGCCACGCTGGGCATGGCCATCGAGTTGTTCGCGCAGTACGGCCTGGACAACCTGACGCCCGATCAGCGCGACCTGTACGACCAGATCGCGCTGGGCGCGCACCAGGCCCGGCAGATGGTCGACCACCTGCTCAAGGCGGCGGACCTGTTGAGCCGCGAGACGACGTTGCGACTGGAGCCGGTGGAATTGGCGGCGCTGGTGCAGGATACGGCGGTCGCTTCCCTGTCGCTGGCCGAGCGGCGCGGCCTGAAGCTGAGTGTGGATGCCCCACCGCGCCTGGTCGCGCCGGCCATCGACCGCCAGATGGTCAGCGATGCGCTCTGGCAGCTCATCGACAATGCGCTCAAATTCACGCCGGCGGGCGGCAGCGTCCTGATCCGGCTGGCGCAAGTCGATGAGCGGGCCGTCATCGAAGTGGCGGACACTGGCCCCGGCATCCCACCGGCGCGCCAGACGACCCTCTGGGAAGCCTTCAGCCAACTGGCGGACCCATTGCAGCGGGGCATGGAAGGCATCGGCCTGGGGCTGGCCCTGGTGCGGCTCGTCGCGCTCAAACACGGCGGCAACGTGCTCTTGCAGAGCGCGCCCGGCGAAGGCAGTGTGTTCGGCTTCTGGCTGCCGCTCAATGACGCCCGGTCCGAGGACGGGCAGACGCCGACCTGATCGAGGGCAGCGCGTGAGCGGCGGCAAGGGGCAACGCGCCGCCGCTTACGCACCCAACGCCACGTCGCCGTGCAAACTCCTGGGGCGAACGATGGGGATGCGGACGGTGAATGTCGTGCCCACGCCGACCTTGCTCTCCACGGCGATAGCGCCGCCGTGCAAATCCACCGACTCCTTGGTGGCGACCAGCCCCAGCCCGATGCCAGAGATCGCGCCCACGTTGGTGGCGCGGTAAAACGGCTTGAACAGGTATTTCAAATCGACGTCGGGGATGCCCAGGCCTTCGTCCTGCACGATGAGCGCCAGCGCGTTGCCGTCCTGTTCCAGCCGCACGTTGACGGTCTTGCCCGCTTCCGAGAACTTGATGGCGTTTGACACCAGGTTGCTGATGATCTGGCGCATCAGCCGCCGGTCGAGCGGTACGCGCGAAGGAACCGGGCCGCACACGTACGCCACGCGGTGCGTTGCGCCGGGGTGGCTGCGAAATTCCTCGATCACGTCACGACACAGGGCATCCGGGTCCGTCTCGACCGGCTCAAACTCGACCTGATGCGTTTCCAGGCGCGCCAGATGCAGCAGATCACGCATGACATCGCGCAGCAAACCGACCTGCTGGCAGATGATGCTCAGCTTCTCGGTGATCTGGTCGTCGCCCATGCGGTCCCGGTAGGCGATCAGCGTGTCCGCCGTGGCCTGAATGGTGGCCAGCGGCGTGCGGAATTCGTGCGACGCCATGGCCACGAAGCGCGATTTTAGCTCGCCGAGTTCCTGTTCTTTGGCGAGCGCCTGCCGCAGCGCCTCTTCGGCGTGTTTGCGCTCGGTGATGTCGCGCACGGTGCACACCAGCCCTTCGCCGTTCACGTAGCCGATGCTCAACTCGGCGTCGAAGAGCGAGCCATCCCGGCGGCGGGCGCGAAGCTCCACCGCTTTGTGCGCGCCCGTGGCGACAACCTGACCGGCGGCTTCCCGGACCAGCGCGGCGTCGTCCGGGTGCGCCAGCGCGTCAAAGGCGGCTCCCGTGTAGCTGTCTGGCTCACAGCCGAACAGCGTGCAGAACGACCGGTTGCTCTGCTGGATGGCCAGGCCCATGCTGACCAGCAGAATCCCGTCGGCGCTGTGGTGCAAGACGGCCTCAACGCGCTCTTTGGCGGCGCGAAGCTCTGCCGTGCGCTCCACGATGCGCTGCTCCAGTGTCTCATAGGCCCGTTGCAGCGCTTCCTGGGCCTGCCAGCGCTCGGTCACGTCCTGATGGGCGACCACGACACGGCGCGGCGCGGGGCCTACGAGCGGCATCACGCGCATGGCGCACCAGCGCTGCTCGTCCGGGCTGTGGCACGGGTACTCCAGGAAGAAATAGTCGTGCTGCCCGGCGATCACGGCCCGGATGCCCGCCGCCGCCGCTGCCGCCTCTTGCTCGCCGCGCGCCGCCGCGGCATCACACACGGCCAGGTAGTTTGCGCCGAGGTATGGCGACTCGGAAGGGCCGCCATTGGCGATGGAGAAGTGCTTCCATGCCGCGTTGAAGCTGATGATCGTGCCCGATGCATCGAGCGCCACGGTATTGGCCGGGAACGCATCGAGCGTGGCCTGCAGGAACTGGCGCATCTCGTCCATCGTGCGCACGTTCTGCTCCTGGGCGGCCTGAAGGCGCTTGCGCATGGCGATGTCGTCTTGGAGCGCCTGCTCTACGCGCACCCGTTTTCGCCACTCTGCCGAGAGCACGATGGACAGGGCCAGCGTGGACACCAGGACAAAGCCCACGCCCTTCAGCATCGCCGCCAAACCGATCAGCGTCGGGTCGTGCTGGGAAAGGGCCATCAGCAGCGCATCGGTGAGGATGACCCACAGCAGGGCGATGGCTGCGTAGACCAGGGTGACGCGCGTGTCGAATCGGCTCAACAACTGGCGCATGATCCTCGACCTATCTTTCCGCGATGGGCTTCGATGTGGGCAGTGTTACGGTGAAGGTAGTCCCCAGTCCTTGCGCACTCTCGAACACGATGCTTCCGCCGTGCAGTTCCACCGATTGTTTGACGATGGCCAATCCCAGGCCGGTCCCGGGAATCTGGCGGGCATTGCCTGCACGGTGAAAGGCGGTGAACAGGCGCGGCTTGTCCGCTTCCGGGATGCCGATGCCCAGGTCCCGGATGCGGATGGTCGCGGTGTCGGGCGTGCAGTCCAGCGAGAAGCTCACCTCGCTCTCCACGGGCGAGTATTTGATGGCGTTGGAGAGCAGGTTGCCGATGATGTGCCGCAAGAGCTTGGAATCGGCGTAAGCGTCGCTGCATCCGCCCGAATGGACGAAATGGATGCGCCGCGAGCTGTCGGTCGCCTGCAGGATTTCGGTGATGAGACTCTGGCAGAAGCGCTGCAAATCGAGCGGCGCGGGCGTGAACTTGAGTTGGCCACCTTCGACCCGCCCGATGGTCAGTACATCGCTCAGGATGTCGGCCATGACCCGGACGCCGCTCAGGATTTCCTCGAACTTGGCCTGTTTTTGCGCTTCCGTCATCCGGTCGCCGTACATCTGGATGGTAGTCACCAGCGCCTCGATGGCGGCCAGCGGGTTGCCCAGGTCGTGCGCGGCCATCGACACGTAGCGCGCCCGCATCTCGCTCATGTCCATCGCCTGCTTGAGCATCTGGCGCAACTGGGCTTCCATCAGCTTGCGCTCGGAGATGTCGCGCAGGCTGCACACCACGCCCAGGAGCCGCTCGCCGTGCTCGATGACGGGCGACAGGATCATGTCCGCCTCGAACGTCCCGCCGTCGCGCCGCAAGACGGTGATTTCCAGCCGTTCGGGCGTCCACGTCTCGACCACAGCCCGGAAGGCGTTCGTCACCGCCGTGGCGTCCGGCGGCGCAACGAGGCTCACCAGGGCGCGGTGGAACACCGCTTCCGGCTCGATCTGACAGCCCTTGTGCAGCGCCGGGTTAGCCTGCTCGATGACGCCGTCGGCCCGGCACATGATGATGATGTCGTTGCTGCTGTTGAGGATGGCCTCGACACGTTCCTTGATGTGGTTTAGCTCGGTGGTGCGCTCGATGATGCGCTGTTCCAGTTCGGCGTTCAGGCGCAGGATTTCCAGCTCGGCCAGCTTGCGCTCGGTCGTCGCCTCGCTGTAGATGACCAGCCCGCCGATCTTGCCGTCGATCCAGCGCCACGGGCGGCACTCCCAGCGCACGTAGCTGAGCGAGCCGTCGGCGCGCACGAACGGCTCGTCGCCGTCGCTGCGCTCGACCGCGCCCTGCAAACAACGCTGGTGCATGGCGCGCCACGTGTCCGGCAACTCCGGCATAACGTCGTAGAGGCGCTTGCCGAGGATGTCCGCCTCGTTGAGGTTGTAATCCTGGAGATAGCGGTCGCTGACGGCGACATAACGCATGTCGGTGTCGAAGATGGCGATGGCGTTCGGATCGTGCCTGACCACATAGCGCATGAGTTCTTCGCTCTGGCGCAGCGCGATTGCCGCCCGGCGGCGCTCGGTCACGTCCACGACGACGTAGCCGGCCATGTAGCCCTTGTCCGTTTCGATGGGGAAGAATACGCTCTGGACGTAGCGCAATTCGCCATCGGTTCGCCTCAGCGTCGACTCGACGGGCTTGCCGGCGGTCGGATCATGGCCGGTACTCAAGAGATACTGGATACCGTCCTTGATCTGCTCATGCGTGAGCGGCGTGCTGAACGGCTCCGTGATCATGCCGCGCTGCACGTCCCAGAGCGGCTGGCCGAGCACCTGCGCCTTGCTCACGCCGGTCATGTGTTCCAGGCTGCGGTTCCATTCGATGACCCGGCCCTGCTCGTCAATGAGCGCGATGCCTTCCGCCGACTGCTCGACGAAATACCGGAACTTCGCCTCGCTCCGGCGCAGCGTTTCGTCCGCCCGTTTGCGCTCGGTGATGTCGCGGCCATTGCCGACCAGCCCGATGATGCGGCCCTGTGAGTCGCGCAGCGGGACTTTCGTGCTGAGCAGCCACAGGACCTTGCCATCCGGATAGTTGGTGACCTCTTCCTTGTTGATGAGCGGCTCGCCGGTGGTGATCACCTTCAGCTCGTCGGCGCGGTACGCCGCCGCTTCCTCGGTGCGGAAATAGTCAAAATCACTCTTGCCGACGAGGCGCTCTGGCGACGGCTCGTGAAACTGGCCGGCCAGCGCCCGGTTGGCGAGGATGAAGCGGCTGTCCTGGTCTTTGGCGTACACGGAATCCGGCATACTGTCGATCAGCGTGCGCAGCAGATTACGCTCCCGGACCAGCGCCTCATCGGCCTGTTTGCGCTCAGTGATGTCGCTGAAGATGGCCAGCGTGCCGACAAACTCGCCCACCTCATAGCGCGGCGCGCCGCTGATCCAGAGCGTGCGCCGCTCGCCGCCCTTGCGGATGATGTCGGCCTCGTAACGGATCGTTTCGCCGCGCGCCTGCCGCTCCAGGATGTCGAGCACGTGCTCATGCTGATCGGGCGCAAAGATTGTGGTCCAGTGCCTACCGATCAGCTCGTCGAGCGTGCCGCCCAGGATGGCCACGGCTGCCGGATTCAGGAACGTGTAACACCCGTCCGCGTCGCGCAGCGCAATGCCTTCAGTCACCGACTGCACGATGGCCTGGTTGAACTCATGGAGCCGACCCAGGTTCTCCACGGCCATGTGCTTCTCATACCGGGCGCGCTGGTCTTCCAACGCGCGCGTCACAGCCCCAGGCAGGCGTCCCAGCCGGTCTTTGAGCAGGTAATCCGCCGCTCCCTGCTTCATGCACTCGACCGCCACGTCTTCGCCCACCGTGCCGCTGAGCATGATGAACGGGATGTCCAGGCCTTGTTCCTGGACCACGCGCAGCGCACGCGGCGCATCCCACTGGGGCAGCGAATAGTCGGCCAGGATGATGTCCGGGTCGTTTTTCAGGCCGGCTCGGAAGTCGGCTTCATTGTCGACGCGCTGCGACTCCAGATCAAAGCCGCCCCGCTTCAGCTCGTACATGATCAGTTCCGCGTCGTCCGGGCGATCTTCGAGGATCAAGACGCGCAGGGCTACGCCCATGACAAACTCCTTCAATCGGTATGTTTATTTCTGATCTGGGGCGGCTCGTTGAGCAACAGCCAGTACATGCCCAGTTGCCGCACCGCTTCGGTGAACTGCTCAAAGTCCACCGGCTTGGTGATGTAGCTGTTCACGCCCAGGCGGTAACTTTCGACGATGTCGCGCTCCTCGCGGGATGAGGTGAGGACCACGACCGGGATGGACCGGGTGCGCGGATCGGCTTTGATGCGCCGCAGCACTTCCAGGCCGTCTACTTTGGGGAGCTTGAGGTCGAGCAGGATCACCTTGGGGCTGTGGTTCATGTCGCGGTACGAATACGCGCCCGTGGCGAAGATGTAATCGAGCGCTTCGGCCCCGTCGCGCACGACCTCGATATGGTTGGCAAGGTTGTGCTTCGTCAGGGCGTGAATGGCCAGTTCCAGGTCGTTTGGGTTGTCTTCGACCAGCAGAATCCGCACCGCCTCATGGTTCATCATGCTATACATCCTCTCCCATCGTAAAGTAGAAAGTTGCGCCCCGATCGATCTCCGCTTCGGTCCAAATCTTTCCACCGTGGCGGTGGATGATGCGCTGCACCGTCGCCAGCCCAACGCCCGTGCCTTCGTACTCCTCGGCGCGGTGCAGCCGTTGGAACACGCCGAACAGCTTGTGGGCGTACTGCATGTCGAATCCGACGCCGTTGTCTTTGACAAAATAGACGACGCGGCCATCCTGCACGACGTGGCCGACCTCGATGTGCGCTACGTCGCGCGTGCGGGTGTATTTGAGGGCGTTTTCCAGCAGGTTGGCGAACACCTGCCGCAGCAGAATCGGGTCGGCGTGGCACGGCGGCAGTTCCCCGACCTCGATGTGCACCTGCCGCCCGTTGAGCGCCGCCCGCAGCATGTCCAGCGTGGCCTGGACAAGCTCGGCGGGCTGGACCAGCTGCTTGTTGAGCGGCTGCCGGCCCAGGCGGGAGAAGGTGAGCAGGTCGTCAATCAGCGCGCCCATCTGCTGGGCGTTCTGGCGCACCAGGCGCAGGTAACGCTGGGCCTCGGCGGGCAGATCGGCGGCGTACTCTTCCAGCAGGATGCGCGAAAAGCCGTCCATCGCGCGCAGCGGTGCGCGCAGGTCGTGCGAGACGGAATAAGAAAACGAGTCCAACTCGCGGTTGGCGGCTTCCAGTTCTGCCGTGCGCTGGTGGACGCGCTGTTCCAACTCGGCGTTGAGCTGGCGAATCTCTTCTTCGGCCCGCTTGCGCTCGGTGATGTCGCGCAGGATGACGGTGAAGTACGTGCGCCCGCTGACCTCGTTCTGGGAGATCGAGGCCTCGATGGGAAATTCCTCGCCGTCGGCGCGCAGCCCGCTGATGACGCCCAGCGCGCCCATGCGGCGGCTCGTCACGCCCGTCTTGCCGTACGCCTCGATATGGCGGCGGTGCGCGTCACGATAACGGCGCGGCAGGAACCGATCCAGCGTGTCGCCCACGGCGTCGTCAGCAGCGCAGCGGAAGATGATCTCTGCGGCGTGGTTGAACAGCACGATGCGCTGGCTGTGATCAACGGCGATGACGGCGTCCATCGCGGACTCGACAATCCCCGCCAGCCGCGCCTCACTTTCTCTGAAGGCGGCTTCGGCGCGCTTGCGGTCGGTGATGTCGTGCAAGACCACCTGATAGGCGAGTCCGTCGCTATCGGTGAAAGGCGACGCGACGACTTCCACATCGCGCAGCGCTCCGTCCAGCCGGCAGATGCGCTCCTCGATGAGCGGCACGCTGTGCCCTTCCGCCAGCCGGTTCGTTCGCTCGCGGATGATGTCGTGATAATCGGGGTGGAACAGGTCAAAGGGCGTCTTGCCCAGGATTTGATCGGCAGACGTCGCGCCGAGCAGGGTCAGGCAGGCCGGATTCACGTACTCAATGCGCCCGTTGCGAGTCACGTACACAGCCGT
>JADZBY010000128.1 GCA_020851855.1 Anaerolineae bacterium | reverse complement strand
TTTCGCAGCATCCTGTTGGGCATCTCGCTCGTCGTGACGAATGGCGCGGGCATCAACATCCGCAAGGACGATTTTCTGAACACGATCACCGGCTCGATCCCGATTGCCGAGGACGTGGGCGTCCCGGTCCCGCTGATCATCGCCGTGATCATCTTCGCCATCTGCTGGGTAGTGCTGCGGCACACCAAGCTGGGCCGCTACACGTATGCCATCGGCGGCAACGAGACGGCGGCGAAGCTGTCCGGCATCAACGTGAACGTGGTCAAAGTCCTGATCTACGGCATCAGCGGCCTTCTGGCGTCCATCGCCGGGATGCTGGTCATGGGCCGCCTGCAATCGGGCGCGTACCAGAACGGCACGGACATGACGCTGAAATCCGTGGCGGCGGTGGTCATCGGTGGCACGGCGCTGGCGGGCGGCACGGGCGGCATCTGGGGCACGCTGGTGGGCGTGTTCATCCTGCGTGTGGTCGAGGCCGGGCTGGTGTATATGCGCGTGCCGTCGAACACCAAAGAAATCGTGATCGGCATCATCATCGTGGTGGCCGTGGCGCTGGACGTGTGGCGGCGCGGCGAGATCCGGTGGATTCGGTTTGGGCGGCGGCGAGCCGCCGTGTAGAAGGGCCTCACCCCTGGCCCCTCTCCACGCCCGCCACCCCAAAGGGGACCCCGGCGGCGCAGAGAGGGGAGCCGCAGTGCTGCACCGGAGCAGTACTCCCCTCTCTACCGAGTACGGTAGAGAGGGGCCGGGGGTGAGGGAATAATTCGCGATCCGTCAGGGCGACAGGTTGCCCTGGGTGTGCCGCGCCGGGGTGGGCGGGATCGGCCCACGCCGGGAGATGTGATGTTGGGCTAAAAGAAGGAGCTTCCGTATGCACCGCAAGAGTTTGTTTCTCGTCCTGATCGTCGTGGCCGCCATTGCCCTCAGCCAGATCGGCATGCCGGCCAGGGCGCAGGAAACCCACTACGTCGGCTTCGTCCCGCCCGCGCTGACCAGCCCGTTCCACGTGGCGATGGTCGATGGCGCGAAGGCGCGCGCGGAAGAACTGGGCTGGACCATCGAGGTGCAGGCCCCGGCGAGTGAGGGTGACTTCCAGGCGTTCGTCACCACCGTTCAGCAGCTTCTGGAACTGGGCGTCGAGGCCATCAGCATCAACCCCATCGGCACGGACTCGGCCATTGCCGCCGTGAAGGCCGCCAACGAGAAGGGCATCCCCATCCTGGCGCACAACTTCATCACGCCGTTCTCCGAGGGCACGGTCGAGGCGTACGTCGGCTACGACCAGTGGGGCGGCGCGGAAGCGCTGGCCATGCACACCTGCGAGCTGATCGCGGGCAAGTATGGCATGGAGCCTGCCGAGACGACGGGCAAGGTCTTCATCCTGACCGGCATCGAGAGCCTGTTCTCGCACCGCCGCACCGGCGGCTTCCTGGCCGGCCTGGAAAAGGGCTGCCCGAACGTGGAAGTCGTGGGCGAGCAGACGGCGGAATGGCTGCGCACCAAAGGCTCTGAAGTGGCGACCATCGCCCTGCAGGCCACCCCGGACATCGACGCCTTCTATGGCAACAGCGACGAGATGGCCATCGGCGCGGCGCTGGCGGCTGAGCAGCTCGGCATGGCGATCAACGAAGACTTCTTCGCGGTCGGCATCGACGGCAACCCGCCCACGCTCGACCTGCTGGGCCAGGGCAAGTTCAGCGCCACGCTGGGCGTGGACCCGTACCGCATGGGCGTGACCGTCATCGACGCGATGGCCAAGATCTTCGAGGGCGAGGAAGTGCCCCAGGTGATCCTGACCCCGTCGGTCGTCGTCACCCCGGACAACCTTGAGGATTACCTTGCCGGTGATCTGTGGACCGAGCCGGTCGCCGGTGTGCCGGAGATCGACAACGGCCTGCCGACCATCCCCGAAGAGCCGGTGGAAACCCCCGAAGCCACCAAAGAAGGCTAATCCTTTCGGCTAGGCTGTTACGAACTCTGAGCCTCACCCCCCTGGCCCCCTCTCCACGCGGAGTACCGCGTGGAGAGGGGGAACGGCGGGCCAGCAGGGCAAGCGATCTCCCCTCTCTAGGACTGCCGGGGTCCCCTCTGGGGTGGCAGGCATGGAGAGGGGCCGGGGGTGAGGTCAGGACGTTGACATCGTCGATCTAGGCGGTGTCTGCCGCTTGCAGTTCATAACACCACTAGGCTCATCCTTTCGGCGGCAGGGCGTTCATCCCCGGACGCCCTGCCAGCCCTCAGCCCGGCGTGCAGGACACAGTACGCAAGTACGACGATGGAACCCTGATGTGGCGCTTTTAGAGCTTCGTAAAGTCTCCAAAGCCTTTCCCGGCGTTCAGGCGCTTTTCCAGGTTGACCTGGACGTGCAGGCGGGCGAGGTCCACGCCCTGATCGGCGAAAACGGCGCGGGCAAATCGACCCTGATCAAGCTGCTGAGCGGCGTGTACACACGAGACGGCGGCGCGATCACCTTTGACGGGCACGAGGCGAGCTTTTCCACGCCCCAGGAATCGCAGCGCGCCGGAATCCGGACCCTCTACCAGGAAACGAACCTGCTCCCCCAGCTTACCGTGGCCGAGAACATCTACCTGGGCGACGAGCCGCGCCTGAAATGGCTGCCGCTCATCGATTGGCGCGAGATGCGGCGCGGCGCAGCGGATTTGCTCGGCCTGCTCAAGCTGGACATTGCCCCCGATACGCGGGTGTGCGATCTGAGCGTGGCCGAGCAGCAGATGATCGAGCTGGCCAAGGCGCTGCATGTGCGGGCGCAGCTGTTGATCATGGACGAACCGACGGCCACCCTGTCCCGGCGCGAAGTGGATACGCTCTTCCGCCTGATCCGGCTGATCAAGACGCAGGGCATCGCCGTGATCTTCGTCAGCCACCGCCTGGACGAAGTGCTGGAGATCGCCGACCGGGCCACTATACTGCGCGACGGGCGGCGCGTCACCACGCTGGACGTGTGCGACGCGACGCTCGACCAGCTGGTGCGGCTGATCAGCGGCAAACCGGGCGCGCACCTGTTCACCCGCGCCCGCGCCGATCACCGGACGCTGCCCGAAGCGCTGCGCGTCGAGGACCTGACGCGCACGCCGACCTTCGAGAAGGTGTCTTTTGCGCTGCACGCGGGCGAGATCGTCGGCTTGACCGGCCCGATCGGCTCCGGGCGGACGGCGCTGGTGCGCGTCATGTTCGGGCTGGAGCCGCCCGACGGTGGGGCGATTCACGTGGACGGCAAGCCGGTCACCATCCGCTCGCCGCAGGACGCCATCAACCTGGGCATGGGCTTACTGCCCGCCGAGCGGCACGAGCAGGCGCTTCTGCTGGAAATGCCCGCGCCGGAGAATATCAGTCTGGCGGCGCTGGTGAACGCCGGGCCGGTCATCAACCGGGACGACGAGATCGCGCTCGCCGACGAGTACATCCGGCGTCTGCGCATCAAATTGCCCGATTTAGAGACGAAGGTCAAAGAGCTTTCGGGCGGCACACAGCAGAAAATCATCCTGTCGCGCTGGCTGGCGGTCCATTCGCGCATCCTGATCTTCGACGAACCGACGCGGGGCATCGACATTGGCGGTAAAATCGAAATCTACCGCCTGTTGAACGAGCTGGCGCGCAAAGGCATGGCCATTCTCATCGTTAGCTCCGAGTTCTTTGAGCTGACCCGGTTGTGCGACCGGGTGCTGGTCATGCGGTCGGGCCGGTTGGTCGCGACGCTTGAGGGCGACGAGATCACCAGCAAGGCGCTGACTCGCCACGTCGTCGGAGACGCGGAGACATGAGCGAAGGCACGACGACCACGCCCGCCAGTGCAGACCGCCGCCGCCCGGCGCTTCAGCCGCGCGACCTGATCTTCCTGGGCATGACGGCGGTGGTCGTCGTCCTGTTCGTGGCCCGCTCGCTGAGCGTCGGCTTGCTCGGCAACCTGCAAATCCTCGCCATCTCCATGTCCACCATCGGCATCGTCGCCGCCGGGCAAACGCTCGTGGTGATCACGGGCAGCATCGACCTGTCGGTCGGCTCGCTGGTGGCGCTCACCGGCGTGATCACGGCCACCCTGCTGCGCGGCGAAGCGCCGATCTTCGGGCCGTTTCACCCCATCGCCGCCGTGATCGCCGGATTGGGCATCGCCACGGGCATCGGCTGGATTCAGGGCACGCTGATCGGCCACTTCCGCCTGACGCCGTTCATCGTCACCTTTGGCGGGCTGAGCCTGTTTCGTGGGCTGGCGCAGGTCATCTCCAGCGGCGCGCCGGTCAATCTGCCGACCAACGATTTTGAATGGCTGTGGTCGCGGGCCTTCGGCATCCTGTCCGTGCCCTTCGTGCTGATGATCATCACGTTCGTCGCCGTGGCGCTGGCCCTGAAATTCAGCCGCTTCGGGCGGTATGCGTACGCCATCGGCGGCAACGAGAACGTGGCGCACCTGAGCGGCATCAACGTGGTGCGGATGCGGCAGATGGTGCACGCCGTGATGGGCTTTCTGGCCGGGCTGGCGGGCATCCTGGTCATGAGCCGCATTCACGGCGGCACGTATGGCAACGGGCAGGGCTACGAGCTGTACTCGCTGGCGGCGGTGGTCATCGGCGGCACGAGTCTGGCGGGCGGCACGGGCGGCGTGTGGGGCACGCTGCTCGGCTTGCTGCTGATCAGCATGGTCAGCCAGGGATTGTTCCTGTACAGCGTGCCGCCGCTGTGGACCGAGGTGATCATCGGCGCGTTCATCGTCGGCGCAGCGCTCATCGACCTGCAACGCCGCCGCCAGTGGCTTTCCACGCCGCCGGTTATGCCGCCCGCGCCGCCGCCCGCCCAGGCGCACACGCTCGACCACGCCATCGACCGGCTGATGCACACCGTGCAGGAGCAGTACGGCTATTCGCTGGTCAATGTGTACCTGATCGACCGCGAGACGGACACGCTGGTCGACCCGAAAACGCACAGCCCGGCGGCCAGTCCGCTTGCCCGGCGCGCCGCCGAAGTGCGCGAGGCGCTGTACGTGAACGACGTGCGCCGCGAGCCGCACCAGGTCGCGCCGATGCAGCCGGGCGTGCTCTCGGCGGCGGCGGCCCCCATCTGCTCCGGGCCGCAAGTCATCGGCGTGATCGAGGTGCAGCACAAGAACGCCCAGGCCTTCGCCGGGGTGGCGCTCCGCTCGCTGGTCAGCCCGGCGCTGGCGGAGATGATCGAGCGCAACTGGCTGCTGGAAAGCGGCTGGCTGAGCCTTCAGGTGCGCGACAGCCTGCGCCGCCTGAGCGACCGCGTCTTCCTGGAAAAATGCCCGCTCGGCGATTGGCTCTTGCCCAATGTGCCGCCCTACAACCGGGGCGTGCGGCTTCAGGAACTCCTGCGCGACGCCATCGCCAGCCTGCAGCCCGATCAGGCCGATCCACAGTCCCGCACCGCGCGCCGCCACCACATCCTGTGCCAGACGTACCTGGACCAGAAGAACGTGGACGCCATCATCCAGGACCTCGGCCTGAGCCGCCGGCAGTATTTCTACGACCTGAAAGAGGCGGTCGAGGCCATCACGCACATCGTGGCGGGCCTGCGGCGGGAGTAGAGCGGCCCTCATCCCCTGCGCGGCGCGATTCGTCACGCCGCTCTCTCAGCCGCGCCGCGATCCCAGGCAGCGGGAGAGGCGACGAGCGGACAACGCAGGCGTTGTCCCTACGGTACGTCGTTGTAGGGACGAGGCCTGCCTCGTCCGCATCTCCATGCCCCGCCGCTCTCTCAGCCGCACCGCGACCCGATGCAGCGGGAGACGCGACGAGCGGACAACGCAGGCGTTGTCCCTACGGTACGTCGTTGTAGGGACGAGGCCTGCCTCGTCCGCCTGGGCGTTGCCCCCTCGACCTATCACGATTCTATCTCGATCCGGTCTGCGCCTGACACAGCGGCCCATCGATCCCGTTTCCGGTGGTACACTTGAACCGGCTCGACCATTGGAGACTGGCCCATGATCTGCTTTGCCGACTACGATGAATCCGCATGGGCGCGCATGGAACACGACTGGGCCGCCTGGTGGAACGGCGCGCTCGACCGCCCGCTCGTCGTGCTGGAAACGCACGATCCGCTTCCCGGCGTCGATTGGTCGCGTTATTCCGATTTCCTGACCCAATTCCCGCTCGGCACGCCGCCCGGCCCGCTCATCGACCACCTGGAATACCGCCTGCGCGCCACCCGCTATTTTTGCGATGCGTATCCCAAAGTCTGGCTCAACTTCGGGGCGGGCATCGTCGCCGCGTTCCTGGGCGCGGGCGCATCGTATGCCACGAACACGACGTGGTTCTATCCGGTGGCGTCCGCCGGGCTGGCCGACATCGAGGCGCACTTTGACCCGTCCAACCCGTGGTGGCTGTGGGTGCAGGACATCGCGCGGCACGCCGTCGAACGCTGGCGGGGCCGCGTCGCCATCGGGCACACCGACCTGGGCGGCAACCTGGACATCCTCGCCAGCCTACGCGGCACGCAGGACCTTCTGACCGACCTGTACGACGCGCCGGGCGAGGTTGAGCGGCTGACGCGCAGCATCACGGCGCTCTGGCTGCGCTACTACCGCGAGCACGGCGACGTGCTGGCCCGCAATGGACGCGGCGTCTCGTGCTGGGCGCCGCATTGGGCCCCGGGGCCAATGTACATGCTACAAAGCGATTTTTCGTACATGATCGGCCCGGACATGTTCGAGCGCTATGTCGCGCCGGACCTGGAAGCGTGCTGCGCGGCGCTGGATTACCCGTTTTACCACCTGGACGGCAAAGGGCAGCTCAAGCACCTCGACCGGCTGCTGGCCATGCCCAATCTGCGCGGCATCCAGTGGCAGCCCGGCGACGGCCAGCCGCTCGCCGATGGCTGGCTGGACGTGCTGAAGCGCATCCGGGACGCGGGCAAGCTGTGTCAGGTGTACGTGCGCTGTGAGGGCGTGTTCACCATCACGCGGGCGCTGGGCGGCAAAGGCTTCTTGTTCAGCATCCTCGAAGACTCGGTGAGCGCCGAAGACGCGGCCACCTTCGAGGCGCGCTTCCGGGCCGAGTTCGGGGCGGAAGTCGGGGTGTGAGGGGCCTCACGCCGGGGTAGACCAGTACACGATGCCCGGCTCCCGGACGCGCACCCAGTCGGCGGGCACGCGGATGGCGGCGGGCACGGGCTGCACGGGCGCGCCTTTGCCGCCAAACCACGAGCCGCCAAAGCTGCGCCGGCTGAAAATCAGCGCCGCCCGGTCGCCGTCGAGATAGCGGCACTCGATCTGGACGCCCTTCAGGACGTTGCCCAGGTACGTGTGGCGGTGCAGCGTATCCGTGCCGAGCAGGCTGACGGCGCGCCGCGTCTGGCGGTAGGCGTCCAGCAGCATGTGGGCCAGCGCCTCACGCTCGGATTCGACTTGCAGGATGGCGGGGCTGTGGTCAACACGCTGCTGCCGGTCGTGGGCAAGCTGACTGCGGAATGCCTGCGCCGCCGGCTCGTCCGAGGTGATGAGCGCAGCGGCGTGATCCTGGAAGGTGAAGCGCAATTCGGGCGTGCCGCTCTCGTAGGCGCGCTGCAAGACCGCGATCAGGTCGCGCGGGCGGCGGCGGCGCAGGCGCTCCACGATGACGCGCGCCTGTTCGACGCCGAATCCGAGCCACGCCGCATCCAGGCTGCTCTGGGCGGCGGTCTGATGCGCCTGCGCCAGCCACGCCTCAAGCCCGGCCATCTCGCGCCACGCCAACCCGTCTGCGCTCAGGCGGAACTCGTCCTTGCGCAGCGTCTCGATCCCGCCCCACACCTCGACCAGCAGCGGCTCCAGCCTGTCGCGCGCCTCGTCGGCGGCCTGGGCGACGCGCCGCGCATGGGCGGCCAGCGCGGGCGGCTCGGCCTCGAGTTGGGGCAGGTCGCGCTCAATCTCGTCGCGGCGTTCCAGCGCCAGCGCGCGCTCAAGCTCCCGCTGGCGCGCGATGAAGCGGTCCAGGGCCGTGCGTATGGCTTCCGTGCGCGCCGATAGCAGTGTGCTCACGGGTTGGGATTCCTGCTCCGCGTCTGCTTTTGCCCACTGGGTGTACTGTACACGAGAATACCTAGCAGGAATCGCACCAGGGCGCAAGGTTTCTATTTCCTAACGAAGAAGCCTCACCCCCTGGCCCCGCACTGGTGGACTTCCAGGTAGTAGCACGGATCATCGGGCGCGCCCGGCGCTGAAGCGACCGGGCTGAGTCTACAAAGCCCCGACGGGCTGGAATACGCTTCTAGCCCGAAGGGCTTCGTAGGTTCAGCCCGGACCTTCAGGTCCGGGCGATACGATCCGTACTTGGTTGTGAAAATCCATCAGCACGGGGCAGACCCTACGCTCCTGTGCACTTAGTGCACCCCTTCGCCTTTCATTTCTTTTCATTTGATTTCGTAGCGAAACCACCGGAGCGCGCTTATAATAGGGCGACTGCGAGCCAATTGCGCCTCAACGGGCGGCGCGCGTGCCGTGTTCGGCATGGCTGGGACCGCGCCGGGCGCGCCACGACCGTGCT
Organism: Anaerolineae bacterium; assembly: GCA_020851855.1. Taxonomy (GTDB): domain Bacteria; phylum Chloroflexota; class Anaerolineae; order Aggregatilineales; family UBA2796; genus JADZBY01. The sequence continues at coordinate 329 of JADZBY010000128.1, read as the reverse complement.
TTGGTCACGGGATTCACGTTTCACTATCCACCGAGGGACGAAGAACAGATGAAAAGCCTGTGGAATGACGCCGACGCTGCACAACATGCAGGGCAGGGCGATCTGGCGCTGCGGGTGTACACCTCGCGCCTGTTGGGCAGCGATCACTCGCTGATCATGTGCGGCGGCGGCAACACGTCGATCAAGCGGCAGGAAAAGGACATTTTCGGCGTGGATGAGACGATCCTGTACGTGAAGGGCAGCGGATGGGACCTGGAAACCATCGAGCCGCAGGGCTTCTCGCCGGCGCGCATGAGCCGCCTCTTGCGCCTGTCAAAGCTGGACGCCAT
>JADZBY010000127.1 GCA_020851855.1 Anaerolineae bacterium | reverse complement strand
CGGCACGGAAACCGGCCTACAAACCTACCTCGTGCTGACCGGCGTCACGCGGCGTGAAGACCTGTCGCGTTTCCCGTACCGGCCCACTGCCGTGTTCGACTCGGTGGCCGACATCGACGTGTGACGGATAGGCCGGCTTTCCGGTCAGCGGTTCGCGTTGTCGAGGATGTCACCCGCCAGCACTCGGAGCGCGGCGCGCAACTGCTCCGTCTCCAGTACGGTGAACGGCATCTCCAAGCGCGCCAGATAACGCGCCAGCCAGTGTGGATCGTCTGTGTAACAGCACATCCGCGTGCCGTCGGTGTGTGCTTCGAGGATGGCCAGGTCCGGCGCGACGTATTCCCGTACGGTGCTCAACGGCGCGTGCAGCACCACCTCAAAGCAGTGCGTGCCGGGCATGTGCGCCAACCCATTCACGACAAAAGCGGCGGCGTCAAAGGCGGCAGGCCGTTCAAACGGCTGCTCGGTCAGGGACACTGCGCGGATGCGGTCGACGCGAAACACGCGCTTATCGCCGCGCATGTGGCAGTAGGCGGGCATATACCACGTCCGCCCATGCAGGACCAGCCCATAGGGCGCGACAGTACGCCGCGACTCGTCGCCGCTGGAAGCGGTGTAGGTCAGGTCCAGACAGCGCCCGGCATGGATGGCTTGCGTGATGAGGTTCATGCGCGCATCGGGCATGAGCGGTGCGCCGGGCCGCACATCGCTGAGCGCCAGTGCGCCACGCAGCGCTTCGACGCGCGGGCGCAATTCGGCGGGCAACACGCGCTCGATCTTGGCGGACGCGCTCTCCAGCGCCGGAATGGGCGTTGGGCTGAAGTCGCGGGCCAGCGTAAGGCCCATCACCACGGCGGTGATCTCGTCGGCATTGAACATGAGCGGCGGCAGCCGGAATCCCGGTCGCAGCGCATAGCCGCCGTATTTGCCGCGCTCGGCGTCGATGGGGATGCCCATGTCGCGGAGCATCATCACATACCGGCGCACACTGCGTGGCTCGACCTCAAGAATCTGGGCCAATTCGCGCCCGGTCATCTCTCCGCGCGCCTGCAACAGCTCAAGAATCGTCAATAGCCGCGTCGTGGGATGGTACACGTCCTGTTTTCCCTTCCTGATTAGGATCGATTTTATCCTAAATGCCCTTCATGATAGAGGTGTGATGCCGAAGCGGATGTTGCAGGCAGAGACGAGCCTGTCAGGGAGTGGATTGTGATGTTGATCGAAAGGATCAATGCTGAGACGCTGCACCGAAATCCGGCCTATTCGCAGGCGATTGCCGTGAGCAACCGGGCGAAACTGGTCTTCGTGGGTGGGCAGAACGCCGTCGATGGCGATGGTCAGATTGTGGGCAAAGACATCGCCACACAGACCGCGCAGACCCTCGACAATGTGGTTACGGCGCTTCGAGCGGCGGGCGCGACGCTTGACGACGTGATCAAATTGACGATCACAATAGTACAGGGGCACTCGTTGCAGGAGGCGTTCACCGCTTCCGAGCACGTACGGGCTATGATGGGCCAGCCGCCAACTGTGCACGTCGTCTTTGTGGCGGGGCTGGCGCACCCGGACTTTCTGATCGAGGTCGAGGCCATTGCCGCCATCGACGAAGGAAGGGAGATATGAACCAGCGAACTCCGGTCGGACTGACGAAGACTCAAGGGTGGGAGATTGGCGTGCGGCGGACGTTTCCGGTGAGCGTGGAGAAGGCGTGGCGAGCGCTTATGACTCAGCCAGGGCTGGGGTACTGGCTGGGGCACGGCGTCGGGCCATCGTTTAAGCCGGGCGACGCCTACCGGACCCAGGAAGGCACGACGGGCTTCATTCGCAGTTATGCGGAGGGCAGCCTGATCCGGCTACGGTGGCAGCCGCCAGAGTGGGATTTCGCCTCGACGCTTCAGATTCGCGTCGCTCCGGCACGCACCGGCGCAACAATCAGCATCCACCACGAGAAGTTGCAGAGCGCAGAGCAGCGAGAGGCCATGCGCCAGCACTGGCGCGACGTATTGGCGAAGTTGGGCCAGTTGATCGAAGGGGCATGATCTCGCCGGAAAGACGGGTTATGACGCAGCAGCGCCGGTCAACGAGGTCGGCGCTGGCTTACAGCGGCCTGCTACCCCGCCGGGGCGGCTTCGTGTACACTGAGAGAGGCAACTGTTCCTGTCCCGCGTTCATTGCGATGCGGTGAGCGGCGATCACGCCATGCACGGACGCCTCACGATCCAGGAGAGAAGCCTAGCCCCATGATGACTGCGCGCAACCTCGTCGGCCAGACCCTCGGCCAGTATGAGCTTCAAGAACTGCTTGGGCGCGGCGGCATGGCCGATGTGTACCTCGGCTATCAGGCGAACCTGAAGCGCCACGTCGCCGTCAAGGTGCTCGCCATCAATCGGGTGGGCGAAGAAGGCTACGTCACGCGCTTCATCCGCGAGGCCGAAATCGCCGCCTCGTTGGAGCATCCGCACATCGTGCCGATCATCGACTTCGGCACGCAGCCCAACATCAACGTGAACTACGTGGTCATGCGGCTGTTGCGGGGCGGCTCGCTGGCCGAGCGGATGCGGCAACGGCGTGCGAACGACGAGACGCTCTCCATGGGCGAGACGGAAACGCTGCTCAGCCAGATCGCGGGCGCGCTGGACTATGCCCACAAGCGCAACATCGTGCACCGCGATATCAAGCCCTCGAACATCATGTTTGATACACAGGGCACGGCCTTCCTGGTCGATTTCGGCATCGCCAAGCCGCTCGACGTGGTGCAGCAGATGACCGTGCCGGGAACGTCGATGGGCACGGCGGCCTACATGGCCCCGGAGCAGTGGCGCGGCGACAAACTGACCGGGGCCGTCGATCAGTACGCGATGGGCTTGATCATCTACCGGCTCGTGACCGGGCAGCCGGCGTTCGAGGTCCCATCCGACGCGCCATATGCCCTGATGCACAAACACATCGAGGAGATGCCCACCCCGGCGCACGAGGTCAACCCTGACTTGCCGGAAGCGGTCAGTGAGGCCGTTGTCAGGGCGGTTGCCAAGAAGCCGGAAGACCGGTATCCCACCGTGACGGCGTTTTCGCACGCTTTTTCGAAAGCCATCGAGGGCATCGAGGGCAAGGGACGCAGCACGGGCTTTTTCACGTTTCAGTTGCCAGCCAAGCCCGGCCTCGACGCCGCGCCGCGCACGCCGACGCCGCCTGCTGGCCGCAGCGCCATCCAGCCGCCGCGCCTCGGCGGTGAAAGGGAAACGCGCCCGCCTGGGCGCGGCTCGCAGCGGTTGATCGTCGGCGCGCTGGCGCTGGCGCTGATCGCCGTGGCCATCGTCGCCATCCTTCTGATCCTGCGCAACGGCGAGCAGGGCACTCAGGCCACGGCGCTGGAACAGACTCAGGCGGCGCTAAACCCGACTCTGACCGCCATCGCCATCGCCAGAGGGGAAGATATGCAGCCATCCGCCATCCCAACGCGGTTTGGCGGCGGGAGCGGCATCCTGGCCTACGGCTCGAACCGCAGCGGCGTGTGGCAGATTTTCCTGACGCAGGTCGGGAGCGGCGTCGAGACGGCCATCACGGCTGAAGGAGCCGACAACTTCATGCCGCGCTGGTCGCCGGACGGCCAGAGCATCGCGTTTGTGTCCGACCGCGACGGGCAGGCGGAAATCTACCGGATGAGCAGCCGCGGCGCGAGGCAAGAACGGCTGACCACCAGCGCCGGGGGCCTGAGCGAGTGGCCGCGCTGGTCGCCAGAGGGTGGGCGAATCGTTTATGAGGCGCAGCGCGACGGCAACCGCGACATCTTTGTGATGAACGCGGACGGATCGGACCCGGCGAACGTGTCGAACGATCCGGCGGATGACCGGCAGCCGTCCTGGTCGCCGGATGGTGAGCAGATCGCCTTTGCCTCGGACCGCACCGGCGACTGGCGCATCTACGTGATGAACGCCGACGGCTCCGGCGTGCGGCAGCTGACCGACGGTGAAGGGCAAGTGAACCGTGAGCCGCTCTGGTCGCCGGATGGCCGGTTCATCCTGTTCCGGTCCGAGCAGGAAGGCGCTTCTGACCTGTACCTGATAGCGCCCGACGGGAGCGATCTGCGGCAGTTGACGACGCTGGGCCGCTGTTACGGGCCGTCGTGGTCGCCGGATGGCGGCGAGGTGGCCTTCCACACGACCTCAGAACGCGGCGCGCAGATTCTCATCGTGCAGGTCGATGGCGGCGCGTTGACAGCGGTCACGGAAACGAACACGTGG
>JADZBY010000126.1 GCA_020851855.1 Anaerolineae bacterium | reverse complement strand
GCCCTCACGTGAACAGCGGCGCGAGATCGGCGGCGGCGCGCACGAGCCGCTCCTGTTCGGCGGCGTCCATCGGGGCGAACGACTCGGCAGCATCCAGCACCAGGGGTAGGATACCCACATCCGCCGCCGTCGCGATGCCCGTCACCGGCTGGGAGAGGGCAAAATGCACCCAGTCGCGGATGGCTGCCGCGTCGTCGAAAGGCCGATACCAGGTGTTGTAGGTGTGCGGCCTGTCGCCCCACGGCCCACGCGCGATGGACTTGATGATCATCGCGCCCACGTCGCGCGCCTGGCACTCCTGGAGCAGCCGCTCGGCGTCGCGGCGGTAGTCCGGGTTGGCGTACAGCGTCGGGTTGAGCGGGAACATGACCGTGTCGAAGTCGAAGCGGTCCAACGCACGCAGGTAGATCGACGGCGCGAGCAGGCCGTGCCCGGTGATGCCCAGGTAGCGCGTCAGGCCTTGTTCGCGCGCTTCGAGCAGCGTTTCCATCGCGCCGCCCTTTGCGAATGCCTGATCCAGTTCCTCGAAGGTGGTCACGGCGTGCAGTTGGTACAGGTCGAAGGACGGGATGTGCAGCCGTTCCAGCGACCGGCGCAGGTCTGCCCAGGCCTCTCCGCGGTCGCGCTGCTGCGTCTTGCAGCCCACGAAGAACCGGTCGCGGCGTGATTCGAGCCACGGGCCGGTAACTTCCTCGGCGCGGCCATATCCCGGCGCAAGGTCGATGTGGTTCACGCCGCGCGCCAGCGCCAGATCAAGCGTCTCGGCGGCGCGCTGCGGGTCGATGACGTAAAAGGCCGCCGTGCCGAGGATGGCCAGCGTGCTCATGTGCCCGGTGCGGCCCAGTCGTCGTGTTTGCATCGTATTGACTCCTCGAAAACAAAGCGCTTGTTCCTGAACCAATGGCTATAGCGCCAACTCTCACCGCATGTACGGCAACATTCATGAGAGGAATCTTGACGTGCCAGCGATATATTCATTATAGCGGCTTGCCTGAACGATCAGCACGTTTCAACGGGGTTGTTATAGTGCCATCGTATCAAAGCGCCCTCACCCCCGGCCCCTCTCCATGTCCGCCACCCCAGACCGCCCATTGAACGCTTGCGTTCAATGGGGACCCGGTCGGGGACCCCGTCGGCATGGAGAGGGGAGATCGCAGGCCGCGCTGCACGCTCTTTCCCCCTCTCTACGCGGTACTCCGCGTGGAGAGGGGGCAGGGGGTGAGGCGTTCTCCATCTGCCTGCCTCACTCCACACTATTAAGCGATTGCCCTGGGTTTGCTATCCGGCGTGCGGCGGGCGCGCCCGTGCGAATACGTCCGCCGCGCAGCCGAAGAGCGCCGCGTTGGGCAACGATTCCGGCACGACGCGCAGCGCCGCCCCCGCCACCCGGCTGAAGCAGTGATGGCGCGCTTCGGCCTCGGCGCGGGCCAGGAAGTCCCGCCCGGCCTGCGCCACGCCGCCGCCCACGATCACGAGGCTGATGTCGAGCAGGTTGACCATCGTGCCCAGCGCGCGGCCCACGTATCGTACCACCTGCCCGATGATGTGGACCGCCGCCGGGTCGCCCTGGGCTTCGGCCTGGAAGACCATCGGCGCGGTGACCGGCCCGCCCGATTGCCGCGCCATGTCGCGCAGGATGGTGTCGTGGCCCATGTCGATGGCGGCCTGGCCTTCGCGCGCAATGGCCCAGCCCGCCGCGTAACACTCCAGGCAGCCGCGCCGCCCGCAGCCGCACGGCGGGCCGTTGATCTCGTCTACGGTGATGTGCCCGATGGTCCCGGCAAAGCCCCGGTCGCCGCCATAGGGCGCGCCGTTGAGCACGACGCAACTCCCCATGCCCGTGCCGATTGTTAACCAGGCGAAATTGGGCACGCCTCGGCCCGCGCCAAAGGTCGCCTCGCCCAGCGCCGCCATCCAGGTATCGATCCCGACGCGCACCGGCAGGCCGAACCGCTCACGCGCCGCCGCGCCAAGCGGCACGTCGAACCAGTGCAGGTTGGGCGCAACGCTGACCAGCCCGGCGGCGTCGACCATGCCGCAAATGCCCACGCTCAACCCTGCAAAGCGGCCCGGCATGGCGCGGGCGTCGCCGAGCGCCGCGCCGAGGATGTCCAGGGTGCGGTCCAGGCTGCCCAGGCCGTTTTCGAAGGGCACGGGGATGCGTTGTTTCGGGGCGAGCAGCGTTCCGGCGGAGTCGATGAGCGCCGTCTCGATTTTTGAGCCGCCAATATCGACGGCCAGCGCAAAGGATGCGCCTGAATCGGGAGCGTTGGGAGCGAGAGAGGCCACGGCTCACCTCAGTTCGTCGTCCAGCGGGCGGGGTGCGCAGTACAATCGGCGCGCGTGAGCATGTTATCCATCTGTCACCGTTCACACGTGCACATCTCAGGAGCCGCGCCATGCCCCCTGGCCACGATGATACCGCACAAATCGCTGATAGCGCGCCGGGTTATCCGCTGGCTGGCGGGAGTCTGGCGGCGGGCTATGGGGCGCTGGCGGCCCGGCTGTGGGCGGACGGCGCGCCGCACGTCTGGCGCATCGACGGCATGACCGGCGTGGACTTCGGCGCGCTGGAAAGGGGCCTGCAACGTGCTTTCGGCGGCGCGTCGGTGCGATTCTTCCGGGCGGATATGGCGCGCCTGCCTGATGAGGCCAGCCGGGCGCGGCTGGATGGCGACCCGGAGTTCGGGCGGCTGTATCGCGGCGCGCTGGCGGACGTTTTCGATCCGGCGGCGCTGGCGCACATCGCCCAGGCGGCGCGGCAGGCCGTTGCGGATGGCAGGCT
>JADZBY010000125.1 GCA_020851855.1 Anaerolineae bacterium | reverse complement strand
GGTCACCAGCACGCTGCTCGACCTGCTGGCCGAGCCGAACATCGTGAAGGACAATGCGCTGATCACCAAGTTCGGCATCGATCCGAAGCCGTTCACGCCGGAGAATCTGAGCTACATGCGCCAGTTCAAGCGCACGGCGACGCTCGGCAAGTTCTTTGGCCGGACGGTCGAAGAAGAGCAAACGCGCGGCGAGGCGATGAAGAGCGCGCGGTAGGTATAGCGGACGATGCGGACGAGGCAGGCCTCGTCCCTACGTGATGGTGTAGGGACAACGCCTGCGTTGTCCGGCTGGGTGTCGTGCGCCGTGGCAGACGTTACCGCATCAGCCACAGGAAGATCGCGCCGCTCTCGTTGATCAGGGACGAGATGCCCTGGCCGGCAAGGATGGCCGCCGCCACCCACGCGCCCAGGTACACCGCCGAGATGATGGTCAGCAGGTAGCCGAGCACCACGAACAGCCCATCGCGCTGCAACATGCCCACCGCCAGAAACAGCACCGCGTAACCGGGCAGCATGTTCGAGAGCGGGATGACGGGCAGCGGCAGGATCAAGAGCGCCCCGGCGATGAACAGGATCACGCCGTTCAGCCGGTTCGTCGTCGCCCCGTGCGTGAGCGCCAGCCAGCGCGGACGGATGAAGCGCTCGAAGCGGGAGAATAGCTGCGCGCCACGGTTAAGGACCGGGGCAAGCTGCTGGCTCGATACCCGCCGTTCGAGGAGCTGGCGGGGCAGCCACGGCACGCGGTTCAGGATGACGCCGAGGGCAATGAGCATGATCAGCAGCCCGAAGACGGTGCTCACGCCGGGCAGCGGGATGGGCGTCAGAAACGGGATGGTCAGGATGATGCAGAAGAACAACATGCCCTGCTCACCAATCTGCTTGAGCAGGCCCCGGATGGTGATGTGATCGGGCGGAAGGCCATTCGCCACGTTGCGCAGCGTCCCCGCCACGCCCTGATCGGTGTTCTCAAATTCGAGCGCCATATCCTGCTACCCTGTGCCTCTGAATGGTACGAACGTGTGCTGCCCTGACGAGCAAAACCGCCGTATTATACACCACTCCCGCCGCTGATCCGCACGACGCTTGCCAGCCGTTATGCGCCCGCGCGGATGCCCAGGCCCGCCGTGACGCCGGTGAACAGGTCTTCTTCGACGAGTTTCTCCGCCCCGAAGATGTCCGCCAGAAGATTCAGGCTGGCCGGGATGCTCGATGAGCCGCCGGTGCGCACCACGGCGTCAATGTGGCCCGGCTCCAGGCCCGACCGCTCGACCACGTCGAGCACCGCCTCGCGGATGCGCCGCCACTCCGGCCCGGTGATGCTCTCGAACTGCGAGCGCGTCACGGGCTGCCAGATGTCGATGTCCTGTCCGGTGAAGCGCACGGCGCTGAAGGGCTGGTCGGAGAGCGCACGCTTGGCCGCTTCGACCGTTTCGAAGAGCGCGAAGCCGTAGTAATTGAAGATAAGCGACTCCAGGGCGTACAGCCGGACGGGCGCGCTGCAATCGCTCTGCATCCGGTGCAGGAAGCTGCGAATCTCCGGCGTGGCGAGGGTGGGCAGCCCTTCCCAGGCGGTGATTTGCTCGATGAAGGTGCGCGGCACGGGCAGCTTCTTGTCGCCCCAGGTCACGCCCGCTCCGAAATGGGGCAAAAGGGTGGCTTCCACGATGCGCTGGTCGAAGCGATCCCCGGCGATGCCCACGCCGCCGATGGCCAGCACATCCGCCGCACCGCCCGGCGCGACGCGAATGACGGTCAGGTCGAGCGTGCCGCCGCCGAAGTCGTAGACCAGCACGCGCTGCGGCGCATTCACCGCGCGCGCGTAGTGCAAGGCGGCGGCCACCGGCTCAAACTCGAAATCCACGCGCTCGAAGCCGGCCAGATGCGCCGCTTGGGCCAGCCGATCCTGCGCGCGCTGGTCGTCCTCGTCGGTCTGCGCCTCGACAAAGTGCACCGGGCGGCCCAGCACCACCTGACGCACGTCTGCGCCGAGCGCCTGGCTCGCCCGTTGGCGCGCTTCGCCCAGGAACAGGCCGATCAGCGCTTCGAGCGTGTACTCGCGCCCGTACAGCCGCGTGCTTGTGTAGCCCGTGGCCAGCGCGCTCTTGAGCGAGCGCATCAGGCGGCCCGGCTCCAGCTCGTCGACCAGGAAATAGGCTTCCCGCACGAATGTCGTTTCGGCGAACTCCATCTCCATCACGCCCAGGCTGCGCCGCACGAGGTGGGTTTCGCGGTTGATATTCTGGGCGTTGTACAGGTCAATGGCGGCCTGCCCGAAGTGCGTCTCGTGGTCGCGGGTCAGGTAGATCACACTGCGCATGACGTTCATGCCGTTGGCGGCGTCGAGAGGGATGAGCCGCACCTGCTGCCCGTCGAAGACGCTGATTCCCGAGTTGGTGGTGCCGAAATCCATGCCGATGCGCATACGTCGTCTCCCTTCGTACAACGCGCTCGGTGCTAAAATCACCCTCACCGGGGGTGAGAGTTTCCGGAGTACACCATGGAGCGGATGCTGATGTCCCGACGTGTAATAAGCCTGGCGCGCGCGCTGCTGGCGGTGATGGTGGTCATGCTCATGGCGGCGGCCCCGTTACTCAGCGGGCCAAGCGCCAGCGCGCAATCGCCGGACACCGATACGACCGGCGGTACGTCCTGGTTCGGCCAATCGACGCTATATCTCGTGTTCGTGCGGAGCTTCCGCGACTCGGATGGAGACGGGACCGGCGATCTCCAGGGCGTGATCGATGGCCTGGACTACCTTCAAAGCCTGGGTGTAACGACGTTGTGGCTGATGCCCGTGTTCAGAAGTGCGAGTTACCACGGCTACGATACCACAGAATACACGTCGGTCAATCCTGATTATGGCGATGCGGCGGACCTGATCGCGCTCAACGAGGCGGTGCACGCACGCGGGATGCGCATTCTGATCGATTATGTCTTCAACCATACCTCGAACAAACATCCCTTCTTCCGCGACGCCTACGGCAACCCCGGCAGCCGCTTTTCGGGCTGGTATCGCTGGCGGAACGACGCGCAGACCGACTATGACACCTTCGGCGGCTACCAGGATTTGCCGCGCCTGAACTACGAGAATCCCGAAGTGCGCGCCTTCGCCACGCGCCGCGCGCTGTACTGGCTCGACCCGAACGGCGACGGCGACCTGTCCGACGGCGTAGACGGCTACCGCGCCGACGCCGCGCGCTTCATCCCGCGCGATTTCTGGGCCGAACTGCGCCCGGCGATGGCGGCGGTGAACCCGGAAGCGGCGCTTTTGGGCGAAATCTGGGCCGAAGGGCAGGACATCGCCCGCTATCTGAAGGGCGACGGCCTGCACGCCGCCTTTGACTTCCCCGTGTACCACGCCCTGCTTGGCCCGAACACCGAGCTAGACGGCCAGAACGTGCTGGCAGGCACGGCGGACCCGTCGCCCGCGTGGCTGAACATGCGCTCGCTGCCGCGCCTCGTCGCGCCGGAGAGTGTGCTGGTGCGCTTCACGAATAACCACGATACGAACCGGGTCATGAGCAAGATCGAGGGCGACATGGCGCGCGCCCGCGCCGCCGCCGTCTGGCTGCTCACCGTGCCGGGCGCGCCGCTGATCTATTACGGCGAAGAAATCGGGATGCGCGGCGAGAAGGGGACCGGCCCGTACTATGACGAGTTCCGCCGCGAGCCGATGGACTGGTACGCCGACGAGGACGGGCCGGGCATGACGACCTGGTTCACGCCGTCCGATGGATTTAACCAGCCCAACGACGGCGTGAGCGTCGAGGAGCAGGACGGCGTGCCCGGTTCGCTATTGGAGTTCTACCGCGCGTTGGGCCAGTTGCGCCGGGAGCACGCCGCGCTGCACAATTCGACGCTGGAAACGTATGACATCCAGCGCAACACGCCGCTGTACGTGCTGCGGCGCTGGAACGACGACGAGCTTTTCCTGGTGGCCATCAATTTCACCGCCGCACCGCAGGTGATGCCCGGATTCGCGGCGCTGGCTGAGGTGGAAGGCGTCGGGAGCTTTGACCTGGACAGCATGAACGAGATCATCTCGCAAGGCGCGGGCTGGCCATCGGGCGAGGCCGATTCGCTCGCGCTGGACGTTGCCGGGTTCGCGGTGTATCGCTTCACGCGCACACCGTGATAGGCACGGCGCACGTCCTACCGGCGAGGCGGGTGATGTAGGGGCGCGTCGCGACGCGCCCGCGTTGGCGGTGTGTGGTAGACGGTGACGGGCAGTGACGGGCAGTGACGGGCGGCTCGCGAGCCGCCCCTACC
>JADZBY010000124.1 GCA_020851855.1 Anaerolineae bacterium | reverse complement strand
TTGTCCATGACCAGCGGCAACGAATCGGTGGGCGACAGCACCTCGACGGCCAGATCGGGCGGCAGCGGGTTGTATGCGGCCTCAAGCGGCGGATCGGGCTGGCGCGCCTTCGCCATGTAGCCCACGTCGGGGATGTAGCGGTCGTCGCCCACGCAGTAACCGCCGTCCGCGCCGGTCACATCGCCCAGCGGATTCCTGTCAAGGTAAGCCACGAGCGCTCCCAGGATGCGCGCGGCGAGGCGTGAAGCATATACATTCGAAACCACGTCAACCACTTCTCCGCCGATGAGTTCGAGGCGGCGCTCTGCGTTGTCCGGAGACAGGGCCAGCGCCTCAAAGGCTTCCGCCGTATAGAGCCGTTTGGCGTTTCCCACGGCCATGCGTAGCTCCGTTCTCTTGCTGCCGGATCGCAGCGGCGCGCTCCGGTCAGGACTTCTTATCCGGCGGTTCGGGATGGTGCAGGCCCGCCAGCGCCGCCCCGACGATGCCCGCCTCGTTGAGCAGGCGCGCCCGCGTGATCTGGGCGTTCACAGTCAGCAGCGGCGCGAAGCGCTCGTAGTGTTTGCTCGCCCCGCCGCCGATGATGATCAGGTCCGGCCACAGCAGCGCCTCGATGTGGCTGAAATACTCGTTCAACCGGTCCGCCCATTCTTCCCAGGACAGGTCTTTGCGGATTTTGGCCGCTTCCGAGGCGCGTTTTTCGGCGTCCTTGCCGCGAATCTCGATATGGCCAAGCTCCGTGTTGGGCAATAGCTCGCCGTTGGTGAAGAGCGCCGTGCCGATGCCGGTCCCCAGCGTGATCATGAGCACCACGCCGTAATGCCCCTGCCCGGCCCCATAGCGCATCTCGGCCAGCCCGGCGGCGTCCGCGTCGTTGATCAGGTTCACTTTGCAGCCGGTGCGCTTTTCCAGGAGCGACTTGGCGTCGCAGCCGATCCAGGCGTGGTCGATGTTCGCCGCCGTCATGACGATGCCGCCCTTGACCACCGCCGGGACGCCGCAGCCGATGCGCTCCGTCCAGCTGAAGTGCTCGACAATCTCCGCCACGCATTCGGCGATTGCGCCCGGCGTGGCCGGTTGTGGCGTGAGCACGCGGTAACGCTCTTCAAGCAGCACGCCCTTATCTGTGTCGACAGGCGCACCCTTGACGCCCGTCCCGCCGATGTCGATGCCCAGCGTAATCATGTGCTTGTCGTCCTACCTGTGCGCAAAACGAACAAACCGGTTTTCTGAAAGCCCGCGCTCCCTCGCGGAGAGAGGGCAGAAAGACGAGATTCTGCCCGTGTTCCTCACCCCCTCGCCATGAGGGAGAGGGGCCAGGGGTGAGGGTTCTCCTACTTCGCCCCGACGCTGGCCAGAGTCGCCGCGCCGATGAGCGCCACGTCGTCGCCAAGCTGCGCCTGCACGATCTTGACGTTCTGCCAGAACGCCTCGCCCATCGCGTGGGCGCGAATCGCGTCCCAGAGCGGATCGATCAGCCATTGCCACGTATTGAGCGCCACGCCGCCGCCGATGACCACGATCTCCGGGTTGAAGCAGTGCAACAGGCTCAACACGCCCAGCCCGATCATCGTGCCAGCGCGGCGTAGAATGGACAGGGCCAGCGCGTCGCCCGCCTCGGCGGCTTCCCCGATCATGCGCCCCGTGACGGCGTCCAGGTCGCCGCCCGCCAGATCGCGGATCACGGATTGCTGCCCACTGCGCAGCGCGCGGACGGCCTGCCGGGCCAGCGCTGGTCCGGCGGCTTCCTTTTCGAGTGTGGTCACCTGCTCGCCGTCCACGGCCATGATCAGGTGGCCGGCCTCGCTGGCCAGCCCCGCCGAGCCGAGCAGCATCTCGCCGCCGATGATCACGCCGCTGCCGATGCCGGTGCTGATGGTCAGGTAGATGACATGGCCATAGCCGCGCCCCGCGCCCATGCGGTGCTCGGCCAGCGCGGCGAGGTTGGCGTCGTTGCCCAGGTAAACGGGCAAACCGAGCCGCTCGCGCAGGATGTCGCGCAGGGGGATGTTTTTCCAGCCCTGCAGGTTGGGCGGCGTGGTGATCACCCCGTTGATCGGGTCAATCGGCCCCGGCGCAGACACGCCCACCCCGGCCACTCGCGCGCCGTCGGTCGGCAAAACGGCCTGCACCTGCTCGACCATGCGGCGGATGACCGGCTCGATGCCCTCTTCATCGCGCGTCTGCGTCTCGGAGCGGGCGAGCAGGTTCAATTCCGGGCTGAAGCGACCGGTGCGGATGCGCGTGCCGCCCAGGTCCAGCCCGATGAAATGCGGTGCTGTCATCATGGCTCCCGTGTAAGGTCTCTCGCGAACACTTGTTCCGACAGGTGTTGTATAATCTTCTATGCGCCTGTTAGAATAGCACGGTGTGCCCCGGTTCGGAAAGAGCATGACGCGCCGCAAAACGGCCACGTCCGGTTTCCAGCAACGACCAACAACCCTCACCCCTGGCCCCTCTCCCTCATGGAGAGGGAAAACAAAGACACTCGGCATCCCTCATATTCTCCCCTCTCGCTCTGAGGGAGAGAGGGGTTGGGAGAGTGAGGGTAGGACGAGGACTCGACGGAATGCCCGAAGATATGACCCCGATGCGCCAGCAGTATATGAGCATCAAGGCGCAGCACCCGGATAAAATCGTGCTGTTCCGGCTGGGGGATTTCTACGAAGCCTTTGACGGCGACGCCGAGATCGTGGCGCGCGAGCTGGACATCGTGCTGACCGGGCGCGGCGGCAAGGGCAAAGACGACCGCATCCCGATGGCGGGCGTGCCGTACCATGCCGTCGAAAACTACGTCGGGCGGCTGGTCGAGAAGGGTTATCACGTCGTCATTGCCGAGCAGATGGAGCCGCCCGGCAAAAAGCTGGTGCGCCGCGAGGTGACGCGGGTGATCACGCCCGGCACTGTCGTGGAAGCGGCCATGCTCGACGCCACGCGCAACAACTACCTGCTGGCCATCGCGCCGGAAGCCGACCGCTCCGGGCAAAGCTGGGCGCGCGCCGGGCTGGCCTACGTGGACATCACCACGGGCGAATTTGCCGCGACGCAGCTTGAGCCGGGCGACGGGCGCGCCGAAACGCCGGTGGCCGTGCTCGAAGAACTCTCCCGCCTCAGCCCGCGCGAGGTGCTCTTGCCCGCCGCCTGGGCCAAACGCAGCATCACGCTGCCCGACGGCGCGCACCTGACCAGCCTGCCCGACCACCGCTTCGAGCTGGCGGCGGCGCGCGGCGCGTTGTTGGGCCACTTCCGCGCCGGGACGATTGACGGCTACGGCCTGCGCGACAAACCGCTGGCCGTGCGGGCGGCGGGCGCGATCTTGCAGTATTTGCAGGAAACGCAGCGCAACAGCCTGCCGCAGCTGACCACGCTGCGCGCCTATTCCACCGGCTCGTTCATGGTGCTCGACGCCAGCACGCGCCGCAACCTGGAGATCGCCGAGACGATTCGCGGCGGCAAGGCGCGCGGCTCGCTG
>JADZBY010000123.1 GCA_020851855.1 Anaerolineae bacterium | reverse complement strand
ATGCCCTTCAACTTTGGGCTGGTCAACCGGCCCTGGGATGCGCGTGGCTACCGCGAGATCGTGGATGGCGTCGAGGCGGCGCTGGCCAAACTGCCGCCCGGCGCATGGCCCAATTACGTGCTCGGCAACCACGACGAGCCGCGTATCGCATCGCGCGTCGGGCCGAAGCGGGCGCGGGCGGCGATGATGTTGCTGCTCACGCTGCGCGGCACGCCGACGGTGTATTATGGCGACGAGATCGGCATGACCAACGTGCCCATCCCGCCGGAGAAGGAACAGGACCCGTTCGGCAAGCGCGTGAAGGGCGAGAACATCGGGCGCGACCCGGAGCGCACGCCGATGCAGTGGGATGCGTCGCCGAATGCCGGTTTCACTGCGCCGGACGTGGAGCCGTGGCTGCCCGTCGCAGACGACTTCCAGACGGTGAACGTTGCGGCGCAGGACGGCGACCCGCGCTCCACGCTGACTTTCACGCGGCGCTTGTTGGCCATGCGGCGCGAATTTGCCGCGCTGTGCCTGGGCCGCTACCGCCCGGTCGAGGGCACGCCGCCGAGCGTCTTCGCCTATGAGCGCGCGCACGGCGATGATCGTTATCTGATCGCCGTCAACTTTGGCGGCGACGACGCCACTGTGCAGCTCGACGGCGACGGGCGCGGTGCGAGCGGCCAGGTGCTGCTTTCGACGGCGATGGACCGCGAGGGCGATGAAGGGCTGGCGTCCTTCCGGCTTCGCGGCAACGAGGGGTGTGTCATCGCGCTGCGTTGATCGAACGCAGAAAAGCGGATGGAGATGGTGTGGGGCGTGGTGGGCACGAATTACGATAAACAGCGCGAGCGCATGGTGCGGCGGCAGATGGAGAACCGCGACATCCGCGATCCGCGGGTGCTGGCGGCCATGCGCCGCGTGCCACGCCATGAGTTCGTCCCGCAAGATGTGCGCGGCCAGGCCTACGACGATGGCCCGCTGCTCATCGGGGAAAACCAGACCATCAGCCAGCCCTATATCGTCGCCTTCATGAGCCAGGCGCTTGAGCTTGGGGAAACCGACCGCGTGCTGGAAGTCGGGACCGGCTCCGGATACCAGACGGCGGTGCTGTGCGAGCTGGCGCGACAGGTGTACAGCCTGGAGCGCCATGCCTCACTCGCGGCGACGGCGGGCGCGACGCTCGCCCGGCTGGGTTACGCGAACGTGGAGATTCGGGTCGGGGATGGCAGCCAGGGCTGGCCGGAACACGCGCCCTACGACGCCATCATCGTCACCGCCGCCGCGCCGCACGTCCCGGAGCCGCTGCTGGCGCAGCTTGCCGACGGCGGGCGTCTGGTGCTGCCCGTGGTCGAAGGCGACTCGATGCGCTCGCAGATGTTGCTGCGCATCACGCGGGTGGGCGACGAGTACCCGGTCACGCCGTTGATCCCGGTGGTCTTTGTGCCGCTCATTGGCCGCCAGGGCTTCGAGCCGCATACCGACATCGGCGACGGTGGCCTGTTATAGCAGCCCTCAGTCCAGAGACGATACGGCGGACAACGCGGGCGTTGTCCCTACGGGGACCGTGTAGGGACGAGGCCTGCCTCGTCCGCATCGTCGAAGCCAGGCAGGCGATACGGCGGACAACGCAGGCGTTGTCCCTACGAGGATCGTGTAGGGACGAGGCCTGTCTCGTCCGCATCGTCGACGCCAGGCAGGCGGTACGGCGGACAACGCAGGCGTTGTCCCTACGAGGATCGTGTAGGGACGAGGCCTGCCTCGTCCGCATCGTCGAAGCCAGCCTCGTCTCAGTCCACCGGCATCTTCGACAGGCCCATCTTACGCAGCCGTTTGGCGTACGTGCTCATGCCGTGCACCCAGAACGGGCTGAGGCGCGTCTCGTGCGTTGCGGTGGGCAGGGCGGCGGCGAAGCTCTGCGCGTCCTCGAAGGGATTGATGCGCAGGGTGGCCCGGCCCAGCTCATAAGGGATGTGCGCGTCCGAGCCGACCGTGCCCGGCTTGCCGTGTTCGTGGGCAAAATCCAGCGCTCTGGCGTTATCCTGCGGAAACAGGCAGCGCGCATTGAACACCTCGACGGCGTCCACGAGATCAACGATCTGCAACAGGTCCTCAAGCCGCCACGCGCCCTTGCGTAGCCGGTCAAAGGGGTGCGAGACGCTGATGAACGCGCCCTGGTCGCGCAGACGGCGGATCGTCTCTGCCGGGGAAAGCATGGGCGGGATAGTCGCTTTCACGAAGAAGGCCAGAATCTCGCCCTGTGGCGTCATGATCTCTTCGCCGGGGATGATCAGGTCAGGGGCCAGATGCGCCATGCGCAAGCCGGCCTGCGCCGTGTTGTGGTCGGTGACGACGACGCGGTCCAGGCCCCGGCGGCGGCAGGCGGCGATGAACGTTTCCGGGCGGACGAGGCTGTCTTTGGAATACTGCGTGTGGGAGTGAAGCTCGACTTTCCAGCGCTGGCTCATGTGTCCCTCGGTGAGATGACAAGATGACAGGGTGCGCCCGGTATTCCAGGGCGATTGTGCTAAGATTGGGATAAGCGTGGCTTGCGCGGCGCTCGGAGCCGTGCGAGCCGAATAAAATGCGTGTTGTGACGGTGATCAGCCTGGGAATTGTACCGATGACCGAAGCAGAAGTGAAAGATACGCAGCGCGCGGCGGCCCCGAACGCGCCCGGCATCCGGCCTGACGACGATATGAGCGAGGCAGGCCGCAAAATACTCGCCTTTCATCTTGCGCGGATGCTCAAGGAAGAGCCGGACGTGCGCAAAGGCGACGACGCGGACGCGGTGCACGATATGCGGGTGGCGACGCGCCGGATGCGCAGCGTCTTGCGCATTTTCGAGCCGTATTACGAGCGTCCGAGGGTGAAATCGCTGGTGCGCCGCCTGCGCCGGGTGGCGCGTGCGCTGGGCGAGGTGCGCGATCTGGACGTGTTCCGGTTGAAGACGGAAGCGTATGCCGCCGGGTTGTCCGCGCGGAGCCAATCGGCGCTGCAGCCGTTGCTGGACCGGCTCCGGGCGCAGGAAGACGCCGCGCGCGGGCCGCTGATGAAGATGCTGGACAGCAAGCGTTACGCCGAAACAGTCAGCGCCTTCACCGGTTTTGTCGAGCATCCGGGCCAGGCCGCCAAACGCACACCGGGCGGCGCGCCGATTCCGCCCAGCCCGTCGCGGGTGGCGCACGTCGCGCCGGGACTGGTGTACGCCCAGTGGGGCGCGGTGATGGCCTTTGCGCCGTACCTGAACGGAGCCAGCGTGGACATGCTGCACGCGCTGCGCATCGAGCTAAAACGCTTGCGCTACCTGCTCGAAGCCTTTGACGAGGTCATGGGCGTTGAGGCCGCGGTGGTCATCGAGGCCACCAAGTCGCTGCAAGATCACCTGGGCGATTTGCAGGATAGCCGCGTCGCCGTCAGCCTGCTGGATGGCTATCTGGACGAGTTCTCACGCGAGACGGACGACGCCGGGGACAATCTGGCGGCGACGCGCACAGCCAGCGCCATTCGCAAGTACCGTGATGCGCGGCTCCGTGAGCAGAACACGCTGCAATCCGGCGCACAGGCAGCGTTCGAGGCGTTCGCCAGTGCGGACAACAAACGGGCGCTGGCGCTGGCTGTTGCCGCACTGTAATTTGCCGGGGTTCAATGCAACGCGTGCGCCGCGCGTGTCAAACGACCCGAACTAGAACTTGACCCGGATTTTGAGGTGGCCGAGGCGCAACTCGTCGCCGCTGCGGATCAGTCGCTCACCTTCGGGGATCAATTTACGCCCGTTGAGCAGCGTGCCGTTGGTGCTGTTCAGATCGGCCACGTAGAGCAGAATGCCTTTGCGGCGGATGCGGATGTGGCGGCGGGACACGCCCATCTCGCTCGCGCCATACGGCCCCAGGTCTACGTCGGGCAGGGCGTCGCCGGGGATGTCGCTGTTGCGCCCGACGGTGATCGACTCCGCGATCATTAACGTGAGCTGCTTGCCCTCGATCTCGAACGTGATCGGTTTCTGCTCGGTGGTCAGCACCTCGCCGGTCGGCCAGCTCTTCTTGCCGGAGACTTCCGTTTCTTCATCGAACTTGGCCGTTTTGCCCTGTTGGGTGAGCACATGGCCGCAGAACGAACAGGCCAGCTCGCCTTCGCGGATGCGCGTGCCGCACACCGGGCAGGCGCGCACCTCGGCGGCGGGCGGCGTCAGGCTGGGCATGCGCACCGCCTGCGGCCCGACGGCTGCTGGCGCGGGTGGGGGCGGTTCGGATGCAGCCGTCGTCGCGGGCGGCT
>JADZBY010000122.1 GCA_020851855.1 Anaerolineae bacterium | reverse complement strand
TCGACCCACTCCCCGCCGATGTAATTACGTACCAGTTCGTCCATGGAAAGCCCAAATCTCCTTGTTGAAGCCTTATGGCCCCGTATTGTACCTCACGCCCTCACCCCCTGGCCCCCTCTCCACGCGGAGTACCGCGTAGAGAGGGGGAACGGCAGGCGTGGGGATAAGGTCCTTCGTGGCTTTCGGAAACCCGGTCAGGACGTGGCGACCACCATGGCGATGGCCGTGTCGCGGGTGTGGCTCAGGCTGATCTCCCAGGTGTGCAGGCCGAGCTGATCGGCCAGCGCCGCCGCCGCGCCGTGAAGCCGAACGACCGGGCGTCCATTCGGCTCCACGGCGATCTCGATCTCGACCCAGCGCACGTCGCCAATGCCCGTGCCGAGCGCTTTGGCGACGGCCTCTTTGGCGGCAAAGCGTGCGGCGAGCCGTCGCGGCTGGCCGTCGCACTGGCGGCGCTCGTCCGGCGTGAAAAAGCGGCTGTAAAACCGCTCGCCGTGGCGCTCCAACGCGCGGGCGATGCGGTCGATTTCCATCATGTCAACGCCGATACGGAGCGCCATCCGCGGCCCGGCCCTTACTCCAATGCCGGCCCGGCGACGGCGAGCGCATAGCCGGTCGGGGACAGGTAACGGCGCGCGGCGGCCATCAGGTCATCGCGCGTGATGCTGTTGATCATGTCTGTGTAGCGCAGCAGGTAGTCCAGGCCGAGATGGTACGTTTCCATGTTCAGGATCGACGCCGCAACGCCCTCGTTGCTCTCGACAGTCAGCGGCAGACGGCCCGTGAAGTTGGCCTTGTTGTCGGCAAGGTCTTCGTCGCTCACCGGCGCGCTGGTGATGACCTCGATCTCCTTGAGGATGCTCTCCACGGCGCGCCCGACGTTGGCCGGGTTGACGCCCGCCGCGACGCTCCACGGTCCCGGCCCTTCGCCGCCGCGCAGCCGGCTGTACGAGTAGTAGGCCAACCCCTGGTCCTCGCGCACGTTTTTGCCCAGCCGCCCCATCATGCCGAACACACCCAGCACGTTGTTCAGCAGATTCGCCGCCTGGAAGTCCGGATCAAAGCGCGACGGCCCCGGCCAGCCGATGACGATGTCCGACTGAGTCTTGCCGGGCACAAACTCGACCTTCTTCGCCGCCTCGCCGAGGCGCGGCGCTTCGGGCAGTTCGGGCGGCTCCGGCTGGTCGGGATTCTGCCAGCCGCCGAAGATCAAGCGCACCAGATCGAGCGCTTCGGCGGCCTTCACCGCGCCGACGATGACCAGGATCATGCCTTTCGGGCCGTAATGCCTGGCGTGGAAGGCGCGCAGATCGTCCAGCGTCAGGGCGCTGATGGTCGCGATCTCGCCGCTCACGCTGCGGCTGTAAGGATGGTCGGGCGGATAGGCCAGTTTGCGGAAGGCTTCGCCCGCCACCGCGCGCGTATCCTGCGCCCGGATGCGCAGCCCGGTGAGAATCTCGCCGCGCAGCCGCTCCGTCTGGTCGGTGGGGAAGGCCGGCTCGCGCAGCGCGTCCGAGAGGATGTCGAGCAGCACAAACAGGTCTTCGCCAAGCGCCTTGCCGCCGAACCCGGTGGAGTGCATGTCGCCGCCGATGCCCAGGCTGGCCCCGATGCCTTCCAGCGCCTCGTGCAGCGTGTCAAAGTCGCGCCGCTGCGTGCCGCGCATGAGCGCCGACGCGGTGAATGCGGACAGCCCGGCCTGCGTCGCGTCCTCGAAGACGCTGCCCACCGCCAGCGAGCCGCTGATCACGACGGATTGGTTGGAGAAGTTCTCGCGCACGAGCACCGTGATCCCGTTGGGCAGCGTCTCGCGCACGATGTCGTGCGGGCCGGGCAGCGCCACATCGCGCCCGGTCCGTTCGGCGCGCTCACTCGTCGTCATCGTCCGCTCCTTCCACGTGCGCCGACGGCACAAACCAGCCCACCGTGCGCTGCGACGGGCGCAGGTAATCCCGCGCGGCGGCGTGCACGTCTTCCAGCGTCACGGCGCGCAGGCGATCCTCAAAGGCCAGGAACCAGTCGTAGCTGCCCGCCACGTGCTCGAAGTAGGCCAGCCAGAAAGCCTGGTTGGTGACAGTTTCCGTGCTGTAGGCGAAAAGGGCGCGGGCCTGTTTGCGGGCCTTGTCCAGTTCTGCTTGCGTGATCTCGCCGCTGATGGCCTTGTCCAGCTCTGCGAAGAGCGCCGCCTCGACCTCTTCGAGCGTGCGGCCTTCGCGCAGCGTCACGTCGAACGAGTACACGAACGGGTCGAGCGACGGCCACACGCCAGAGCTGACGCTGGCGGCCAGCTCGGTTTTGACCAGGGCGCGGTACAGGCGCGACGTCTTGTTGCCCACGCCGCCGCCGCCGAAGCCGCTCGCGCCGCCCAGGATGCTGTCCAGCACGAAGAGCTTCATCCAGTCCGGGTGCGTGGCCTGCGGGACCTTGTAGGCGACGGACAGAAACGCCGCCGGGCCGGGCCGCTCGACGCGCACGCGGCGCTCACCCTGCTGCGGCGGTTCGGGCCGGACGAAGTGCCGGGGCAGTTCGCCCGACGGGATCGAGCCGAACAGGTCCGTGACGCGCGCGAGCATCGCCGCCGAGTCGAAGTCACCCACGACGGAGACGATGGCGTTCGAAGGTGTGTAGTAGGTCCGGTAGTGGCCGTACAGGTCATCGCGGGACATGGTTTCCAGGTCGGTCATGTCGCCGATGATCTCGTGGTGATAGCCGTGCACGCGGAAGGCCATCGCCTGAAGCTCTTCGCCCAGCCAGAAGGTCGGGCTGTTTTCGGAGCCTTGCCGCTCCGAGATGATGACGGTGCGCTCGGACTCGACCTCTTCCGGGTCAAAGCGGGCGTTCACCATGCGGTCGGCTTCGGCGCGCAGGGCCAGATCGATGCGGTCGGCGGGCATCGACTCGTAATAGGCGGTGTAGTCAAAGGACGTTTGGGCGTTCCAGTGGCCGCCTTCACGGTCGATGGCCTTGTCCAGGTAACCGGCGGGGAACTGCTCGGTGCCCTTGAAGAGCATGTGCTCGACCCAGTGCGAGACGCCGGTCTGCCCGGTACGCTCGTTGCGGCTCCCGACGCGGTACAGCACCCAAAAGCTGATGACCGGCGCTTTGTGCATCTCACGCAGCAGCACCGTCAGGCCGTTGGGCAGCACACGCCGCGTCACGTCGTTGATCGTGACATCTTGAAGTGGTGTAGACATACGACTCCCGAGGTATGTGTTTTCCAGTACAGGGCGTTGGTAGGGAGATTATCGCGCGTTTTGGGGAAAATCGCCGCACCCTGACGCCGGCGCTTCTGGGATACGGAGCCGGGTGAGCGGCGAAGCGTTGGTTGCGCCCGGATCGTACAGGTTGCGCCCGGCGCTGAAGCGACCGGGCTGAATGTACAAAGCCCTGCGGGCTGGAAGGCTGTCCTCAGCCCGTGGATGGTCTTTCGCATGTTCATGCGGATCGTACAGGTTGCGCCCGGCGCTGAAGCCACCGGGCTGAATATATAAAGCCCTGACGGGCTGGAAGGCTGTCTTCAGCCCACGATGGTCTTTCGCACGTTCATGCGGATCGTACAAGTTGCGCCCGGCGCTGAAGCGACCGGGCTGAATGTACAAAGCCCTGCGGGCTGGAAGGCTGTCCTCAGCCCGTGGATGGTCTTTCGCACGTTCATGCGGATCGTACAGGTTGCGCCCG
>JADZBY010000121.1 GCA_020851855.1 Anaerolineae bacterium | reverse complement strand
TTGTGTGCCGGAGATGGCCACCGCCGTGCCGGATTGTTCATCCGGCAGCGCGCCGCCTCGTATGGCGAGCAGCGCGACGATGGCCAGCGCTGCCACCACCACGACGGCCACGCCGCCGATGAGCACGGCGCGGTTGGCGGGGCGGCTCGCGCCGGGTTCCATCTCCTCGGTGGCGGCAAGGCGCGGTGTGCGCTGCGATCCGAGCGTGGGCCGTGGCGGCGTGACTGCCCCGCGCGGCGTGGGCAGCGGCTCGGCGGGCAGCGGCGACGTGACGCCGGCCATCAGCGCGGCGCGCTTTTCTTCCGCCAACTGGATGGTCTGGGCCACATACGACTGAAGCTGGGCGGGCGTGGCCTGTGGCGACGGGCCAATCGCGGCGTTGAAAGCGCGCGCCAGTTCCATCGCCGTGCCGTACCGCTCGTCGGGCGCTTTGGCCATCGCCTTCCGGACGACGGCGTTCAGGCTCTCCGGCAGGTCGGGATTCGCGGCGACGAGGTCCGGCACCGGATCGCTGATGTGCTTGAGAATCACGCCCATCGGCGTCTCGGCCTTGTACGGCATCGCGCCGGTGAGCATCTCGTAGAGCATCACGCCCAGCGAGTAAATGTCCGCGCGCCCATCGATGACCGCGCCCATGCCCTGCTCCGGCGACATGTAGCCCGGCGTGCCGAGCGCCATGCCCGTCCCGGTGAGCTGTTCCGCGCCCTCAACCAGCCGCGCGATGCCGAAGTCGGTCAGAAAAGCGTTGCCGTCGGCGTCTACCAGGATATTCGAGGGCTTGATGTCGCGGTGCACGACGCCCTGGCGGTGCGCGTAATCCAGCGCCGAGGCCACCTGGGCGAGCAACTGCCCGACCTCGCGCAGCGGCAGGCGGCCCTGGCCCATGATCTCGCGCAGCGTGCCGCCCGCCAGATAGCGCATGACGATGTAGGGCGGGTCGTTCTGGCCGTTGTAGTCGTAGACAGGAAGGATGTGCGGGTGCTCCAGCCGGGCGATCAGGCGGCCTTCGCGGTTGAAGCGCTCGATGGACACCTGATCGACGAGGATCGCGCGGTGGATGACCTTGACGGCGACGTACCGGTCCACGTTGCGCTGGTAGGCGCGGTACACGGTCGCCATCCCGCCACGGCCAATTTCATCCACAATCTCGTAAGCGCCAAGCGTGGAGCCAATCATGAGTATCAGGTCTCCGGTGTAAGGCAGGGCCAGCCGTTGCGGGTCCCGATCGGTGTCTTTTTTGCACTAACTTCGCGGCGTCGCACTCGGATTCTAGCACAGACCGTGGCGCGGCGCGATCTGAGCGCGGCAAAATACCCTCACCCCTGACCCCTCTCCATGTCCGCCGGCCCGTGGGCGATCCCGGCGGCGCGGAGAGGGGTCAGGGGTGAGGCTATACCAGCGCCTTCAGGCAGGCCCCGGTGGGCGAGCCGGACGCCACGGCGACCTGTTCCGGCGTGCCCTCTGCCACCAGCCTGCCGCCCGCTGCGCCGCCATCCGGCCCAAGCTCGATCAGCCAGTCCGCGACCTTGATCACGTCCAGGTTGTGCTCCACGACGATGACCGTGTTCCCGGCATCGACCAGCCGCTGCATGACGCCGATCAGCCGGGCCGTGTCGGCAGGATGCAGGCCCGTGGTCGGCTCGTCGAGCAGGTACAGCGTGCGCCCGGTGCTGCGCCGCCCAAGTTCTTTGGCCAGCTTCACCCGCTGCGCCTCGCCGCCGGAGAGCGTCGTGGTGGGCTGGCCTAGCTGAAGGTAACCCAGGCCGACATCCACCATGACCTGAAGGCGGGACACGGCGGCGGGCACGTCTCCGAACAGCCGCAGCGCGTCCTCGATGGTCAGATCGAGCGCCTGGGCGATGTCGTGGTCCCGATACTTCACGGACAGAGTCTCCCGCGTGAAGCGGCGGCCACGGCAGGCCGGGCATGGCGCTTCTACGTCGGGCAAGAGCTGCATCTTCACTGCCAGCGTGCCCGCGCCCTCGCAGCGCTCGCAACGCCCACCCGGTACGTTGAAGGAAAAGTGCCGCGCGGTCAGCTTACGCTGGCGCGCGTCGGGAGTCGCGGCGAACGCCTCACGGATGGGCGTGAAGGTATCCGAGTACGTCGCGGCGTTCGAGCGCGGCATCCGCCCGATGTGCGTCTGATCGATGGTGATCACTTTGTCGATGTGTTCCCAGCCGTCGATGGAGTCGTGCGCGCCGGGCAGCTCGCCGGAGCCGAAAAAGCGCTGGCGGGCGGCGCGGTCCAGGATATCGAACACGAGCGACGACTTACCCGACCCGGACACGCCGACCACCGCCACCAGCAGGCCCAGCGGGAAGCGCACGTCCAGGTTCTGCAGGTTGTTCTCCCGCGCGCCGCGCACGGTGAGCGCCTTGCCGTTCGGCGCACGGCGGCGCGGCGGCAGCGGCGTGCGCTCCCGCCCGGACAGGTACGCGCCGGTCAGGCTGTTCGGCGCGGCGGCGACCTGGGCGGGCGTCCCGGCGGCGACGATCTGCCCACCGTGCCGCCCCGCGCCCGGCCCGATGTCCACCACGTAATCCGACGCGCGGATCAGGTCCAGGTCGTGCTCCACGACGAGGATCGTATTGCCCAGGTCGCGCAGGCGGCGCATGAACTCGATCAGCCGGCCCGTATCGCGCGGGTGCAGGCCGATGGTCGGCTCGTCCAGCACATACAGCACGCCGGTCAGGCCGGAGCCGAGCAACGACGCCATGCGCAGCCGTTGCGCCTCGCCCGCCGACAGGCTCGGCGAGTCGCGGTCGATGGTCAGGTAACCGACGCCCACCTCGGTGACGCGGCGTACGCGCTCGTGCAGCTCGTCCAGGATGTTGTGGGCGATGGCGCGCTCGTCGGCGGTCAGGCGGGCGGGCAGTTCCTTCAGCCACGCCGCCAGATCAAAGAGCGGCAGGCGCGCCACGGCCACGATGTTTTCGCCCGCCACGGTCACGGCGCGGCTTTCCGGGCGCAGGCGCGCGCCGTCGCAGTCGGGGCATTTCTCCGTGGCCAGGTACTCGTCCAGCTTCTGCCGGTAGTCCGGGTCATTGATGTGCTCGGCGTAGCGGCGCAGAAGATTCGTGGCGACGCCCTCGAAACGGCCCCGACTCACCGTGGTGGGCGGCTCGATGTCCGGGAAGCGGCGGCGGAACTGCGGACTCTCCACGCCGAAGAACAACAGATCGCGCTGTGCGTCGGTGAGGTCCTTCACCGGCAGCGTCGGGTCGAAGCCCATGCCGTAATAGCGCCCGGCCTGCTGCAAGGTGTTGGCGTGGTGGCGAAGGAGTTGCGCTTCCCAGCCGTTCACCGCGCCGTCGAGGATGCTCCGCTCGGCGTCTACCAGCCGGTCGAGCCGCGCCTGCTGGATCGTGCCCAGCCCGGTGCAGGTCGGGCACGCGCCTTCCGGCTTGTTGAACGAGAAATGCGCCATGTCCATATCCGGCACGGGCGCGCCGCAGTGCGGGCAGGCCTGCAAACCGCCGCTCTCGCCGGACGCCGCGCCGTTGATGCGGTCGGTGTCCCATTCGATGGGCGAGTCATCATAGGGCGGCGGCACGTCTTTGCCGCACGCCGGGCAGGGGCGGTGGCCAACGCGGGCGTATAACACGCGCAGGTAGGTGAAGATCTCGGTGGACGTGCCGACCGTCGAGCGTGGGCTGTGGTTCGTCAACCGCTGGTCGATGCTGATCGACGGCGACAGGCCGGTGATGGCGTCCACAGGCGGCTTGCTCATGCCATACTCGACCAGGCCGAGCGATTCGAGATACTGGCGCTGGCCTTCCCTGTGCAGAATATCGAAGCCGAGCGTCGATTTGCCCGACCCGGACAGGCCGGTCAGCACGACGATCTGGCCCTTTGGGATGCGTACATCGACGTTCTTCAGGTTGTGCAGGTGCGCGTTACGGATCGTGATCTCAGGCGGCATAGGTTCTCCAACCGGCTACGCAAGGCGCGGAACTCTGCCGTATCGCGAGTTCATTTTCATTCTATAACCCTGGTGTCCTGGTGGAAGGTTGCGGGCGCTCAGGTCGCGTTATGGCGGTGCGCGGTGCGCGCCCGGATCACGTCTTCGATCAGGGCGATGACCTTCAACGCCAGCGCCGCCTGGGCTTCCAGCGCAGAGAGCCAGCGGTCAGAGGCCAGGTAGGCGTTGTCGTCGGGGCGCGGTGTGTCGAGCGCCTGCCGCAGATTGGCCGTTTCGCCCCGGTCAAGCTGGATCACCATGCGCAGGATGGCGGTTATGCTGTAGCCGGACCGGCTCAGCATCCGGATCACGCGCAGGCGGCTGATCTCAGCGGCGCTGTACAGCCGGTAGCCGTTGCGGGCGTCGCGCGGCACGTCGAGCAGTCCGTTGCGCTCCCAGTTGCGCAGCATGTCAATCGAGACGCCCAAAAGCGCCGCCGCCTGCCCGATGCGCAAACGCTGCTGCGTGGCGTCGGCGGACGCGCCCTGCACCCAGCGCTCCAGAAGCGACGCGGCGGCTTCGGCGTGCGCCCGCTCGGCCTGGATCAGCACTTGCAGCGCGTAGGCGGCTTCCAGCGCGCCGCCCCAGTCGTCGGCGACGGCCCGGTCGATGATGGCGCGGCCCGCCTGCCGGATATTCGCGCTGGCAAAACCCGCCGAAAAGACGGTGCGGGCCAGCCGCAGGCAGTCCAGGTGCTTCTGGGTGTAACGCCGGTAACCGTTGGCGCTGCGTGGCACGGGCGGCACGAGGCCCCATTCCTCGTAACGGCGGACCGTGTTCGGGTGGATGCCCACGGCCCGCGCCAGTTCGGACGTGCGGTAGGTCTTCATCGCGCTCCGGCTCGTCGAAGGGAAGGTTGGGGACGATTGTAGCGCGGAAGGCGGCGGGCAGGATGGATCGACACAGCGTCAGGCCGGCCCGGCGCTGAAGCGACCGGGCTAAGGTTACAAAGCCCTGGCGGGCTGAGGCGCGGATACTGGGCGGCTCGCGAGCCGCCCCTACACCGCCAGAACGTGTAGGGGCGCGACGCGACGCGCCCGTCATAACGATCCGCCCTCAACTCTGAGGAGTGCATATGCGACCGGGCTAAGATTACAAAGCCCTGGCGGGCTGAGGCGCGGATACTGGGCGCGTCGCGTCGCGCCCGTCATAACGATCCGCCCTCAACTCCGAGGGGTCCATACGCGACCGGGCTAAGGTTACAAAGCCCTGGCGGGCTGAGGCGCGG
>JADZBY010000120.1 GCA_020851855.1 Anaerolineae bacterium | reverse complement strand
GGCTCGCGAGCCGCCCCTACAGCGCCACAACGTGTAGGGGCGCGTCGCGACGCGCCCGCCGCAACGATCCGCCCTGACTTCTGGAAGTCCACAAGGGCGGCTACCGGGCGGCTCACGAGCCGCCCCTACAGCGCCACAACGTGTAGGGGCGCGTCGAGACACGCCCGCCAGCTCCCGATCATTTTTGATGCGGTAACCTCAGCCTTTCCCGTGAACGTACACACATGCGCTGAAATTGATCTATAATCTAGGGTGTTTTCTCCCCCCACACCGAAGGAGGTGTCTTGCCGAATCCCGTATTCTTTCGCATCACAGAGTAGCGTAACCGTCTCTCGTGCAGCAAAGAATGTATAACAGGGAGTCAAGCATGAAACTCAACAAACTTCTCCTCATCGTCGCCCTCATCGCCGCGCTTATCGTCCCAACCGCCACGCGCATCAGCGCCCAGGATGACACCTGGATGGGCAAGACAGCGGCAGAACTCTTCCCCGGCGCAGCCAATGACCAAGAGCGAGATTCGGCGTTCAAAGCCCTGGTTGAGGCCAACCTTCCCGATGCGACCAGCCGCTTTGCAGGCCAGACGCTGACGGTAGCGGTGCAACAGGCGGGCGCACGCGGCGGCATCTCCGGCCCGTATTACTTCTGGCGCGACGTGTTCGAGACGGCCACCGGCGCCACCCTCGAGATCGTCGAAATCCCGCAGGCGCAGTATTTCACCACGACCTCAACCGACTTCCTGACCGGCCAGAACAGCTATGACGTGATGAACATCGGCGCGTGGTTCCTGGCCGACTACGTTTACAACGGCTGGATTCAGCCCGTCGACCAGTTCTTTGACATGGAAGGACTCCCGGTCTGGGAGCGCGACGCCGTGTTCCCGTCGCTCGCCAACCTGATGCAGTGGGAAGGCCAGTGGTACGGCGTCCTGAACGACGGCGACGCCCAGATGCTCTATTACCGGAAGGACATACTTACCGATCCGCAGTGGCAGGAAGCCTTCAAGGCCGAAACCGGCATGGACATGCCCGTTCCGCCCACCACCTGGCAGCAACTCCTGGCCGTGACCACGTTCTTCAACGGCAAGGACTGGAACGGCGACGGCGATCCGGATGACGGCATCAGCCTGCACCTCAAGAGCGGCGGCCAGAACATGTTCCACTACATGTCCCTGTCGGCCCCGTTCGCCATCACGCCCGCCGAGGGTGAGGACATCCGCAAGGTCACCAAGTACGACAACGTGTACTGGTTCGACCCCGATGACCTGACCCCGCTCATCAACCAGCCCGGTCACGTTGCGGGCCTGGAGTTCCTCAAGGAACTGGCTGCCACCGGCTCTGAAGCGCAGTTCAGCTGGGACCTGGCCGAAGCCTGGAACAACTTCCTGAACGGCAACGCCATCGCCACCTTCTCCTGGGGCGACGTCGGCTCGCTGGCGCAGGACCCCAGCCGCTCGGTGATCCAGGGCAAGCTCGGCGGCGCGCGTATCCCGTGCTCCGAGCGCTGGTATGACCGCGAGAAGGGCGAGTTTGTTGAAGACGCGGCCAACCCGAACTGCGTCGGCAACACCACGGGCGGCTCGTGGTATCCGGTCATGTCGGCCTTCACCGACACGCCGGAACTGGCCTACTACTTCATGGCCATGCACGCCGCGAAGCCCATCAACTTCTGGAACGTCTACTACGGCTGGACCGGCGTCGATCCGGGCGCGACCTATGACCTGTTCCCGCCGCTCGGCACGGCCAGCGTGGAAGACTACGTGGCCGCCGGCTACAACCGTGAGGACGCTCTGGAGTACATCACCGGCTACGGCGAGAACTTCTACAGCCATCCGATCTACGAAACCTACCTGCGTATTCCCGGCACGGTCACGTTCTGGGAGATCCTCGACGTTCGCCTGGCGCAAGCCATGACCGACCAGCTCACGGCGCAAGAGGCGCTTGATCTGGTGGCGCAGGAGTGGGATGCGGAGAACAACGATCTGGGCCGCGACGAGCAACTCCAGCTCTACCAGATCGGCATCGGGTACACTCCCGGCCAATAGTCTCGTCGCAGGCGTGCGGCGCACGGAGCGCTGACGCCGACATCCTGGGGAGAGGCAAACGAAGCGCGCCTCTCCCCGCTTCGTTTGCCTCTTGCACCCGCGCGAGTGATTGGGGAGACGCGATGTACAAGAAGAGCCGCGCCCGGTACTTCTTCCTGTTGCCGGGTGTGATCTGGATTCTGACGTTCACCCTCTTTCCCCTAATTTACTCTCTGTACCTCAGTTTCACGAACGCAAACATGCGGAATCTGAACCGGGGCTTCAATGTTATTGGCCTTCAGAATTACGCAGACATTTTCACGGATTTGCGCGTCGGGGAAACGGTGCTCACGTCGGTATTCCTCACCCTGGGAAGCCTGACGGTCACGCTGCTGCTCGGCACATTCACCGCCTGGCTGTTCAACCACAACCTGCCCGGCCTGCGCATCTTTCGCTCGATCATGACCATGCCGCTCTTCGCCGCGCCGATTGCGCTCGGCTTCATGGGCCTGGTCCTGTTCAACGAAAATAGCGGCTCGATCAACACCATCCTGCGCACCTTTGGCGGGACGGGAGTACGCTGGCTTGGCGAGCCGTGGGCGGCGCGATTCGCCGTGCTCATCCTGGATTCGTGGCAATGGACGCCCTTCGTTTTTGTGATCATCCTGGCGGCCATGCAATCCATCCCCGAAGAGCTATACGAGGCGGCGCGGCTGGATAGCAGCTCAAGCTGGGCGCTCTTTCGGCGCATCACGTTCCCGCTCATCGCGCCCGCGCTGGGCACGGTGGCGCTCTTGCGGCTGGTCGAGACGTTCAAAATCCTCGACATCCCACTGTCCATGCTGGGCGGCGGCCCCGGCTCCGCCACGCAGACGTATTCCTACTACGTGTACATCACCGGGCTGAAGAGCTTCGATATGGGTTACGCCTCGGCGCTGGCCTATATCCTGGTCATCATCGCCATCGTGATCAGCTCGATCTATTTCTGGCGTATCCGCGCCCGCTTCGAGTAGCGCGAAGGAGCTTCGAAAATGACAACTGTCCGCGTTGAAGCCCCAACCGAAAACGCGCCCGTGACCCATACCCGGCGCTTGAACCTATCGCGCGTGCTGTTGTGGGTGGCCGTGATCGCGGTCATCTTCTGGGTGCTGTACCCGTTTGTGTGGGCTGTCATCACCTCGTTCAAGACCCAGCGCGAGGCATTGGAGCCGTCGTTCATCCCGTGGCTGCAATTCCAGCCCAGCCTGGAAAACTGGGCCGCCGAACTGGGCCTGGGCGGTCGCGAAACGGCCCTGGCGCTCGGCAACAGCATTCAGATTTCCATCGGAGCCACCATCCTGGCCACATTTCTCGGCACACTCACGGGCTATGCGCTGGCCCGTTTTCGCTTTGGGATCGGCAACCGGAACATCGTGTCCTGGGTGCTCTCCCAGCGCTTCCTGCCGCCCGTCGCGACGCTCATCCCGTTCTTCCTGATCTTGCAGCGCATCAAGATGATCGACACCGTGCCGGGCCTGATCCTGGTGAACACCACGTTCACGCTGCCCTTCGCCATCCTGATCATGCGCGACTACTTCGCAGATTTTCCCGAAGAGATCGAAGAAGCAGCGCTCGTGGATGGGGCCGGGCCGTGGCGCATCTTCTCGCGGGTGGCGCTGCCGCTGGCCGGGCCGGCCATCACGGCGGCGGCGATCATCTGTTTCGCCTTCTCGTGGAACGAGTTTCTGTTCGCCAGCATCATCGCGCCGAATAACGCCAAGCCGTACACCTTCCTGGTGGCCAGCACGAGCACGGTGCGCGGCGTGCACCTCGGCTATCTGTCCACGCGCATGTTGATCGCCATCACGCTGCCGGTGGTCCTGTCGCTGTTCGTGCAGCGCTACATCGTGCGCGGCCTGACGCTCGGCGCGGTGAAGGGGTGAGTGCGGGGAGCCTCACCCCCTGGCCCCTCTCCACGCAGTATTCCGCGTGGAGAGGGGGAAAGAGCGCGGCAGCGGGCGGGGTGGGGCGCGTTACTTCATGGGCATGTTCACGATGGTGACGGCCAACGGATCAGGGAGCTTGCCGCTCACGGCGACGATGGTGATGTTCCCGGCGGTCAGGGCCAGGTCGTCTGCCGTGTAGTAGATTTCCGCCGTGCCGTCGATGGCCTTCGCGTTAAGGCTGTACACGCCCGGCGCGGTGATGAGGGCAACATCACTGTACGGGCTGGGCGAGCGGGCCGGCGCGGTGAAATCTACCGGCGAGCCGCCCGCGCCGGAGCCTACGAGCTGGGATACGGCAAATTCACCCGCCTGGAGCGTGAGGACCATCCTCACGTTGTCATTTCCGGCCCCGATCCACTGGTTGGCAACGATCAGGCGCGCGTGGTCGTCCAGAACTGGATAATGTAGCGCGAGCATGGGGGCGAGGTTGAGCACATCGCCCTGGGGCGCTTGCCCCGCTTTGTACAGCACGTACAGGTAGACGGCGTCCGCCGCCACGTTATTACCGCCGGTGGTGCTCGAAAAGCCCATGTACTCCAGCGCTATGCTCAGCGGGCCGCCCGCCGCCAGCGTCAACGGCTCCGAGAGATGGCCGGGATCGGGGAGCGGGACCTCGGCCCCGTTGACCGTCAGCTTGGGCGTCGTGTCCGGACTGACGTTGAGGATATACAGCCGGGCATCGCCGCCCTGGGCAGCGACATCTCCCAACGGCGCGCCCATGACCAGCAGAATCAGGGCAGAGACGAAGATGATAAGGTTGCGCGGTCGCATAAAGGAACCCTCTCGAAAACGCATGGACCAACGCCAGTATAGTGAGAATCGGCACAAACGCCAGCGACGGTCAGCCATCATCGCGCCGGGTGGCCCGTGTAGATGGCATCTGCGTAGACCTGCCGCGCGCCTGAATCCACGAACCCGGCGCTTTCCGCCAGCCGCACCGAGGCCGTATTGCTCGGCTCCACGAGATAGATGGGCTGACGCCCGCCCGCCAGCACGCGCTCGCAACAGGCGACCAGCACACTGCGGCCCCAGCCCTTCTGCCGGACCGCCGGATCGACATCCACGTACACCTCGGCAAAGCCCGGCGACTGCCAGTTGACGCCCGCGACGGCGCGCTGCCCGCCGGCCTCGATCATGGCGCGCGGCGTGCCCTGCGGCGTCTTGCCGTGCGTGACCAGCACGTTGATCTCGGCCTTGAAGCGCGCCCGGTCCAATGTATAGATAGACAGGATGCGCTCGTTGCTGATGTCCATGCTGCCGCCCACCAGGATGTACTGGTTCATCAGGCAGAACAGGATGTAAGGCCGTCCGACGATGAGCGCTTCGGCCAGCAGGTCGGCGGCGACGGTCGCATCGCGGCAGCGCAACGTGACCAGCGGACGGAAGAGGTCCATCCCGGTCTGGAAGCGGCCCACGAAGCCCTGCGGGTTGCTCCGGTCGCCGCGCACGAACAGCGCCGAGCGCGCCTGGTCATGGTACAGCGCGTAGTACGCCGTCGGCGCGTCGACCGGGTTGGACGAGTCCAGCAGGGCGCTGGCCAGGTTACGTTGTTCGCGCAGTGAGGACATGGATTCCCTGTGTGACGTGGCTGTGCGTGCCGCCTCTGACCCGTGCAGACTCGTGTGGGCAGTCCATCGCCGCGATACGGGCCGTTGTATGGACTGCCCACGCTCGAAAAGTATACGCCGAAGTTATCCGATCAGCCGGGGAAACCGCCCAGCGAGCCGCCCGCCACGCCGCGCTCTTTCATCACGCGCTTTTCGTAGTCGTTGGCGCGGTGCGCGGCGATGGGATCGGTCGGCGCGCCCATTTCTTCACGCGCCTTGGCCAGCAGCGGGCGAATGTCCGTCTCGTAGGCCTCGGTCATGACGCGGTGCGCGCCGAGCACATCGCCCGCGGCCTGCGCCTGGGTCAGCGCCTCACGGTTGACGATCAGCGCTTTGGCATAGGCCACCTGGCAGTTTATCACGCTCTGGATCATCGCCTCGAGCTTCGGCTCGATGTTGTGGCTCTGGTCGATCATGTACGCCACGTCCTTCGCCTTGTCGCCCGCGCTGACCAGCTCGTGGTAGATGGCGAACAGCTCAAACGGGTTGGTCGAGCCGACGATCAGGTCGTCGTCCGCGTACTGGCGCGCGTTGAAGTGGAAGCCGCCCAGCCGCCCCTCGTCGAGCAGGTTGGCCACGATCATGGCGATGTTCGTGCCCTGGGCATGGTGGCCGGTATCGACCAACACCTGCGCCTGCGGCCCCAGCTTGAGCGCCATCATGTACGCCGTGCCCCAGTCGGGCAGATCGGTGGTGTAAAAGGCCGGCTCAAAGAACTTGTACTCGATCAACATGCGCGCGCCGGCGGGCAGGTTCTTGTACGTCTCGCGCAGGCCGTTTTCAAGGCGCTTCTTGCGCGCCACCACGCTATCCTGGCCCAGGTAATTCGTGCCGTCCGCCAGCCACACGCTCAGGATTCCGCTGCCCGTCGCGGCCATGATCTCGCAGCACTCGACCATGTGCGCGATGGCCTGCTCCTGCACCGCCGGAGACGGGTTGCACAGGCTGCCCAGCATGTATTCCTGGTCCTGGAACAGGTTCGGGTTCACCGCGCCGATGCGGACTCCCTGCGCCTCGGCTTCTTGCTTCAGCGCGGCCCAGTCGTCGGTCTTGTCCCACGGGATGTGAATAGCCACCGTCGGCGCGACGCCCATCAGCTTGTGCACGTAGGCCGCATCCGCCAGCTTCTCGTGAATGTTCCGCGCTGCGCCAGGGTACGTAAAGACCTTGAAGCGGGTCCCGCTATTGCCATAGCCCCAGGAAGGCGTCTCGATGTGCTGCTTCTTCAGTTTTTCGAGCACGGCGCGCACGTCCACGCCCCGTTTGCCGAGCTGATCGGCAAGGGCGGGAAAAGCGGAAAGGTAATCCATGTGGTCCTCCCAATTCGGTGAAGGTAACTTTTTGGGGAAGTCAGCGCGTGGGGTCGGCGACGCCGTGTGTAGTGCGCACCGGCGCGGTGGCACGCACGCATCAGCGCCTCAACGCGCCCTGGCTGCCTATTGTACCCCACCTGCGCGCTTGGGGGCGGAGTTGCCCGGATGGTCACAGTGGCGTCATTCCGGAAAGCGTAAGATAATGGGCGTCGGTCGCTCTGACCCACCCTGTGCCTCGCTCCTTGAAAGGAGAGCGCGACATGATCAAAGAATTCCAGAAGTTCATCATGCGTGGCAATGTGCTCGATCTGGCCGTGGGCATCATCATCGGCGCTGCCTTCACCGCCATCGTGAACTCGCTGGTGAACGACGTTATCATGCCGCCCATCGGCCTGCTGCTCGGCGGCGTCGACTTCTCCAACATCTTCATCTCGCTGCGCGACGGCACGACGCCCGGCCCGTATACCACCCTCAAAGCCGCGCAGGATGCAGGAGCAGTCACCATCAACATCGGGCTGTTCATCAACGCGCTGATCAGCTTCCTGATCGTCGCCTTCGTCGTCTTCCTGATCGTGCGCTCTTTCAACTCGATGATGGAGCGCTTCAAGAAACAGGAAGCCGCCGTGCCGACTCCGCCTTCCGCCGAGGTCATCCTGCTCCAGGAGATTCGCGACCTGCTCAAAGAGGGCCACTAGTACCACAACTCCCCCACCCCATAAAGGGTGAGGGGCTAAGAGAGCCGGTTTTTCCCTTCCCCTCTTGATGGGGGGAAGAGTGCGGCGGTGGGGCTGGCGATCTCCCCTCTCTAGGCCTGCCGGGGTCCCCTCTGGGGTGGCGGGCATGGAGAGGGGACGGGGGTGAGGTCCGGGCCTTGCCTTTGCCTGTCTGGGCCATGTCCGACGTGCGAAGTGCATAACACCCTCTACGCGGCGCGCCGCGTGGAGAG
>JADZBY010000119.1 GCA_020851855.1 Anaerolineae bacterium | reverse complement strand
CTGCCATCCGACCTGCTGATCAGCATCGACGAGGCGCGCCGCATGAACCCGCGTGAGGTCGTGATCATGGTCACCGGCACGCAGGGCGAGCCCAGCTCGGTGCTCAGCCGGCTGGCGACCGGCTCGCACGGGCAACTGGCCATCGATCCGGGCGACACGGTCATCCTTTCGGCGCACCCCATCCCCGGCAACGAGGAGATGGTGCACCGGACCATCAACCGGCTGTTCCAGCGCGGCGCGAACGTGATCTATGACCCGATTGAGCAGGTGCACGTCTCCGGGCACGCCAGCCAGGAAGAATTGAAGCTGCTGATCAGCCTGGTCAGGCCGCGCTATTTCATCCCCATTCACGGCGAATTACGCCACCTGAAGCAGCACGCCCTGCTGGCCCAGGAATTGGGCGTCCCACGCGAGCGTACGGCGGTGGTGGAAAACGGCACGCAGCTCTTGTTCGACCACAACGGCAACCTGTCCATCGGCGAGCGCGTGCCGGGCGGTTACGTGTTCGTGGACGGCTCCATCGTGGGCGACATCGGCCCGGCGGTGATGAAAGACCGCGAAATCCTGGGCCGCGACGGCATCGTCATCGTCAATGCGGTGTACGACGCGGCGCGCAAAGAACTGGTCAACGACGTGAATCTGGTCACGCGCGGCTTCGTCTTTCAGCGCGAGGCGGAAGATCTGCTCGAATCGGCGCGGCAGGTGGCGCGGCGCGTGGTCAGCCAGTCGAACGGCGGCGCGAACAAGAGCGAGATGGTCCAGGACGCGCTGAGCCGGTTCTTTTACGCCGAGACGCGGCGGCGGCCTTTTGTCTTCGCCTTCGTCACCGAGGTGTGAGCGACGACCGCACGCGCACGACGCGCGGAACGTGGCGCATCCTTCGGGGTTAAGACCTGTCAGGATGGGGCTGTAAACCCTCACCCCCGGCCCCTCTCCCTCATGGAGAGGGGTGAGAGACGCGGAAGGCGTGCGGCGTCTCCCTTCGCGGGCGTCAAGGGGTTGAGACCTGTCAGGATGGGTCTGTAAACCCTCACCCCCGGCCCCTCTCCCTCATGGAGAGGGGTGGGAAGACCGGGGAGTCTCCCCGATTTTCTCCCCTCTCGCTCTGAGGGAGAGAGGGGCCGGGGGAGTGAGGGGTTGCCTTCCGCCGCTCTGCCGCCACGGCGAACATCGGGTACAATCACCGGCTGTAAAGTACAGCGCTTTCGTTTTTGACGCGCAATGCACCAGGACAATGAACGTATGAAACGTATCGTCATCACCGGCATGGGCATGGTCACGCCACTCGGCCTGAACGTCGAGGACACGTGGGCAGCCGTCAAAGCCGGTAAGCCGAAAGTCGGGCCGATCACACGCTTTGACACGACCGGCCTGGACACCTGGATCGGAGCCGAAATCAAGGACTGGGACCCCTCACCCTGGATCGGCCACAAAGAAGCCCGCCGTACCGACCGCTTCGCCCAGTACGCCATCGCCGCGACGATGGAAGCGCTGGCGCAGGCCAATTACGAGATCACGGCGGAAAATACCTGGGAGACGGGTGTGCTGATCGGGGCCGGGTTTGGCGGCGCAGAGTCGATGCAGGAAGGCGTCGAAACGCTGTTCAAACAGGGGCCGAAAAAGGTCAAGCCGCTCAACTTCCCGATGGTCATCAGCAACATGGGATCGGCCCAGGTCGCCATCCGCCTGGGCATCAAGGGCATCAACTACAGCATCAACGCCGCGTGTGCGACGAGCGCCGTGACCATCGGTGAGTCGGCGGAGATCATCCGGCGCGGCGACGCCGAGGTGATGATCGCGGGCGGCTCCGAGGCCGGTTTTGCGCAGTTCTCGTTCGCCGGGCTGAACGCCATGCGCGCCCTGACCACGCGCAACGACGACCCACTGCGCGCGAGCCGCCCCTTTGACAAGACGCGCGACGGTTTCGTGCCGGCGGAAGGCGCGGCGGTGGTTGTGCTCGAAACGCTGGAGCACGCCAAAGCGCGCGGAGCCACCATCCTGGGTGAGTTGCTCGGTTACGCGCAGACCTGCGACGCCGTGCACGTCAGCGCGCCGGACCCGGAAGGGCACGCCGTGGCGTATGCCATGCGCCGCGCCCTGGAAAAGGCGAACCTGACCGTTCAGGACATCGACTACATCAACGCGCACGGCACGAGCACGCCGCTCAACGACGCGCAGGAGACGAAGGTCATCAAGATGGTCTTTGGCGAGCAGGCGTACAACGTGCCAATCAGCTCGACCAAGTCGGTAACCGGCCACGCCATGAGTTCGTCCGGCTCGTTCGAGGCGATCTTCAGCCTGCTGGCCATCCGCGACAGCCTCATCCCGCCGACGATCAACTACGAAGTGCCGGATCCCGACTGCGACCTGGACTACGTGCCGAATGAGGCGCGCCCGGCGTCACTCACGCACGTGATGTCCAACTCGTTCGGGTTTGGCGGCCAGAACGCCGTGTTGGTCCTGAAGAAGTACACGGAAGACGGGGCGGAGTAGGCCAGGGAAGCCGCTGTGCCGGCGAACCCTCACCCCCGGCCCCTCTCCCATAAAGAGTGAGGGGCTTTCAGAGCCGGTTTCCCTTCCCCTCTGCATGGGGGGAAGGGCAGGGTTAGGGGGTTTTCTTTCCCAGTTGCGGTACTAGAATTTCGCCTTGGCGAAGCAGCGGGCGCGTCGCGACGCGCCCCTACCACCCACGGCAGTTGTAGGGGCGGCTCGTGAGCCGCCCACCTCATCTCCGACTGATTCTCGCTTCCCATGAACAAACGCACCGGCCCGGCAGATGTCGATCTGCCGGGCCGGTGTTGTTGATTGCCGAAAGGGCCGCGCTTACTCGGCGGGCGCTTCGAGCACGATCGGGGTGAACACGACCGGATCGCCGTACGCGATGATCGTGTACACCGTGTCGGCCAGGAACTCGAAGTCCGACAGGGCAAACGAGGCTTCACGCTGGCCAGGGGCGAGCGCCAACGGGTTGTAGTTGCCGGCGGGCACGTCCAGCGGACCGGCGATGTTGCCGTAGGCCAACTCAGGCACGATCACCTCACCGGCGCTGCGGATCTCGACCGCCGGGGCCGTCGGAGAGGCGTGGATCAGGTACAACCGGGCGTTGCCATCCAGGCCGCGCCGGTCGATGGGATACACCCCCAGGCTGAAGGCCGGCTCGCCTTCGAGCAGGCCCTGGGCCACGACTTCCGCCGTCGCGCCAGCGGGCACGGTCACCGTGCCGCTGAACACCGGCGCATCGGTCGCCGCAGCGCCCGTCGCGCGGATGTCCACGGTGTGATCACCGGCGGCAAGCTCGACGAGGCCCGTCGACGCGCCGAAGGCCAGATCGGTCACCGCAGGGGTGGCCGCGCCGTCCAGGTACACGTCCACGTTCGGCGCACCGGCGACCGCGTGCGTGATGCGCACATGGCCGGGGGCCGCGTCTTCGAGCACCAGCAGCGGATCCACATCGGAAACGGCAGCCACGACGTACACCGTGTCGCCGAACAGCTCCGCCTGCCCCAAACCGGCCAGGACCGGGCTACGCTGGCCCGCCTTGGTGACGGTCAGGTTGTAGAAGCCATACGGGCCTTCCCACGGGACCTGCGTGTACGTGCCGAACTGCATACGCTCCACGGCCAGCTCGCCGTTGAAGTACACGTCCACCGCGCCGACGCCGGGCAGGGCGTGCACGAAGTAGATGCGCGCGTTGCCGTTCAGGTCGGTGCGGTCGATGGGGATGGGACGCAGATCGAAGGCCGGATCGCCGCCGAGCACGCCGAGCGCGAAGATGTCACGCGCAGCGCCCGCCGGGACGGTGACGCGCTTCGAGAAAGCCGGGACCTGGAAGAAGGGCGCACCCGCCGCGCGGACCTGAACGTCCATCGGGCCGGCGTTGACCGGGATGTAGCCGGTGTTGTCGCGATAGGCGAGGTTCTCGATGGCCGGCGTCATGGCCCCGTTCACGTACAGGTCGACCGCCGGAGCGCCAGCCGCAGCGTGCACGATGCGGGCGAGGCCCGCGCCGCCGCCCTGGGCCGATTCGAGCACGAGCGGCGTGAAGACCACCGGGTCGCCGTACACGACGACGGTGTAGATCACGTCGGGCATGAACTCGAACTGGGACAGCGCCGCCACGGATTCACGCTGGCCGGAGATGAGGAACAGCGGGTTGTAAACGCCCGGTTCCATATCCATCGGGCCGGCGACTGCGCCATAGGCGAAGTCTGAGAGCACGGTTTCGCCCGATTCACGGAGTTCGACCGAAGGCGCGGTGGGGGCGGCGTGCACGTAGTACACGCGAGCCTTGCCAGCCGTGCGGGCGCGGTCCAACTCCACGACCTGGATGGTGAAGGCCGGCTCGCCGCCGAGCACGCCGGTGGCGATGGCTTCATAGGTCTTGCCCAGGCCCAGGTCGAGGCTGGTGGTGAAGACCGGCTCATCGGTGGCGGGAGCGCCCGCCGGGCGGAGCGCCACATCCAGCGCGCCGGCAGGCAGCGCCAGCATGTCGGTCGACGCGCCGAAGGCCAGATCGGCCACGGCAGGCGTTGCTCCACCGTTCACGTACACATCGACGTTCGGCGCGCCGGGCGAGGCGTGCGTGATGCGCACGAAGCCGCTGCCCTGCGGCTCAGCGATCAGGCCGGTCACGGGCGCAGCGCCCAGGCCGAGCACGCGCAGCGAGTCCGCCGTGCCCAGCGCGATGGCCGTGTAGATCGTGTCCGCCTTGAACTCCGCCGTGCCCAGGTCCAGCAGCGGGTCGGGGCTGCCCGCCGCGGTCAGGACCAGCGGGTACTGGCCGGCATCGACCTGCACGGGCGCAAGCGTGCCTTCCGTGTAGGCGAGGTTGGGCGCGAGCACCGTCTCGCCCGAACGCACGTCCACGGCGGGCGCGTCCGGCGAGGCATGGATCACGTAGATGCGGGCCTGACCGTCCGTCGGCTGCAGGCTGAGCGGGTAGAAGCCCAGGCGCAGGCCCTGCTGGCCGGTTTGGCCGCGCTGGCCGAGGATAACGGCCTCGCCGACATTCCCCCGGGTGGCGGCTACCGTGGCGGTGAGGAACTCATTGCCCGAAACGCCGCCGGCCTCGCGCACGCCGATGGTGTGCTCACCGGGCGCAACGGCAGTGAGCGGAGACGCTTTTCCGAATGCCAGACCAGCCGCGAAGAGCTGCCCATCCAGATACACGTCGACCGCTTCAAAGCTGACCGATGCGTTCGTCACGCGCAGGAAGCCCGTCGCGGGGAACTGAACCTGCGCCTCGGCGGGGCGGGACACCAAAGGTAGCCCCACCGCTAAAGCGATGGCAAGTGCTGCCAGTAGGAAGATACGTACTCTCATAAATCCGTTTCTCTTTCTCAAGCTGAGACTTGCGCACAAATAGGCACACGTGATTATACACTGTTTGGGGCGAGCCGGGGAGAAATCGCGGCGGAAGCGGGGCGCGTTCCGCTGCCGCGCGCGGACGGGATGAACGCGGGGCGGATTGCGAGAGGTGAGGCCGGATTCGGGGCGCACACAGCGGGGTGGGCGGGCGGCCTTGCCGGGCAACCTTATGCCCTGCCTTAGAATGCGCCTTACAGCACGCGGCTAGAGTGTGTCTGCAAACCCTCACCCCCGGCCCCTCTCCCTCATGGAGAGGGGTGCGGAAACCCAGGATTCCCGCTTTTTCTCCCCTCTCGCCCACCGGGAGAGAGGGGCCGGGGGAGTGAGGGT
>JADZBY010000118.1 GCA_020851855.1 Anaerolineae bacterium | reverse complement strand
AGCACGTTGAAGAACTGCGGGAACTCGTCCAGGCTCAGCTTGCGGATGATGCGCCCGACGCGGGTGATGCGCGGGTCGTGCTTCGACTTGTGGATCACGTTGCCGTGCTCGTCGGTTTTGTTGACCTGGACCTGGAGCGCCTCGGCATTGACCACCATCGAGCGGAATTTGTAGACGTGGAACAGCTTGCCGCCTTCGCCTACCCGACGCTGCTTGAACAGGATCGGTCCCGGCGAGTCGAGTTTGATGGCCAACGCCACAAT
The DNA here is from genome assembly GCA_020851855.1 of Anaerolineae bacterium. Taxonomy (GTDB): domain Bacteria; phylum Chloroflexota; class Anaerolineae; order Aggregatilineales; family UBA2796; genus JADZBY01. The sequence goes on along the minus strand of JADZBY010000118.1, from coordinate 12,688 downwards.
GGCCATGATCGGCAGTGCCATAACCAGGATGATCGAGGTCAGCACGATGTCCATCGCCCGCTTTACTGTGCGCTGTTGCGGCGTCAGCCCGCTCAGCGTCAATGCTGCGCGTTCCTGGCGCGCCGCTGCGATCTTCTGGAGCTTCGGCTTGGTTACCGTCGTTGCCATACTCCGGAGATAGAGGTCGAGCGGCATATACAAGTTCAGCATGGCGTGTTTCCTCGGCCTAGTACTCGGTCAGCTAACAGTAGGAAAAGCATTGGTGAATGTGCTGCTCACTTTACAGGCGCGCCCTTTCAGTGCGCTTGCGCCCCGCGTAAAGTTTTCCGATCATTCTGTAAGGGTTAGATGCTTGCTTACTTGCAGGCGTGCAAGGACGCCTCGGAATCGGACGGCGAGGGACGATCCGAAGGATGGGAATCAGCTGACGATGGCATGTGATCCCATGATCCGGGGTACGGACTGTAAGGTGCGCGCCGGTAGATTTATGCTGATGAGGTTTTTCGAGAACCAGCGACGTTCGCTTGAAGCGGGGCCTTACGCCTTGCGCCGCGCCCACCAGACGATCAGGCCGGCGGCCAGCGCCAAAACGGCGGCCAGCGCCCGGACACGGCGGGACCGGCGGCCTGCGGCGTCGCGGATGGCTCGCTCGGCGTGCGCCGCCCGAAGCGAATCGAGCACGGCGCGCCAGTCCGGGATGGCGTCGCGCGGCGGCAGGCTGTAATGGGCGCGCCACAGGTCGAGGTAGGCGGCCTGCTCGGCATCCCAACGGGCGTCTTCCCAGCCCAGTTCCGCCTGGCAGACGGCCCGGATGCGGGGTAAGAGCGCTTCACCGCCGCCCGGCAAGAGCAGCCCCAGACGGGTGCGGCGCAGCAGCAGATCGTCGAGGCGCATGACGGCCTCGGCGTGCGCCGCCCAGCGCAATTCCGCCCACAAGGTGAGCGTGCCGGGGATCAACTCCAACTCGTCCGGCCCTGCCAGCGCCACCAGCGCGGCGGCGCGGTCGCCATGGCGGCCCAACAGGCGGCGCTGCAGCGTGGGGGACGGCGGGCAAGCCAGCGCGACGCGGGGCAGGTCAAACGGCGGCAGGCGGCTGTCCAGGCGTACCGAGCGTGCGGCATCGGTGAGGTGTGGGATGGCCGCCCGCAGCGCATCCAGCGCCATAACGCGGAAGGTGGTCAGCTTGCCGCCGGTGACGGTGAGCAGGCCGTTTTCTTCCCACAAGGCATGCTCGCGCGATTCCTTCGATGGGTCGGCTTTGCCTGTGCCGATGACGGGGCGCACGCCGGCCCAGGTGGAGATCACGTCGTCCAGCGTCAGGCCCAATGACGGGAAGTTGTGCTCTACCGCCGCCATCAGGTAAGCGACCTCGTCGGGGCTGATTCCCGGCTCGGCATCCAACGGCGCACGGTGATCTACGTCCGTCGTGCCGACCAGCGTCACGCCTTCCCAGGGAAAAGCGAACACAGGCCGCCGGTCCGCCGGGTGCGAGAAGTTGATGGCCTGCGCGACGGGGAAGCGCCAGCCGGGAAAGGCCAGGTGGCTGCCGCGCAGCGGGCGGATGCGCGCCTCGGAGCCAAGCTCGCCGCGCAACCGGTCCGCCCATGCTCCTGTTGCGTTGATCACGACCGACGCACACGCCTCGACGGTCTGCCCGGTGAGTGCGTCGTGCAGCCGGACGCCGGCTACGCGGCCCTCGGCGTGTAACAGTCCCTCGGCGCGCACATAATTGAGCGCTAGCCCGCCATGATCGACTGCTTCGCCCAGCACGCGCAACACCAGCCGGGCGTCGTCGGTCTGTGCGTCGACGTAGCGGAAGCCGCCGGTCAGCCGCTCGCGGTTGGCGTAGGGAGCGAGCATGGCAAATTCGGCCCTACGAAGCCGTTGGTGCGCCCACTGGCGGCCCATCGTATCGTAAATGGCCAACCCGGCGGCATAGGCGGTCGGGCCGGGCTTGTCGCCCTTGTAGGCGGCAATCAGGAAGCCCAGTTCTTCGACCAGGCCCGGCCCGGCGGCGAGCAAGCGCACGCGCTCGCGCACCGATTCGAGCGTCAGGCCGGGCCGCCCATCCTTCAAATAACGCAGTCCGCCGTGCACCATCTTCGACGAGCGGCTGGACGTGCCCCAGGCGAAGTCTTTCTGCTCAACGAGCAGCGCGCGCAGACCGTGTTTGGCCGCCTGCTGCAAAATGCCCGCACCGGTGACGCCGCCGCCCACAATGATCAGGTCGAACGGCTCGCTTCCTGCGCGATGCCAGGCCAATTCACGCCAGCCGCGCGGCCACGCGGCATCGGTCGCCTGCCGATTCCTGGTCATGGCGTCGGCTCCGTATCCGCAACGGCGATCAGCTTGCCAGGGTTCATCAGACCCAACGGATCGAAGCAGCGCAGCACTTCACGCAGCGCGCCCATGCCGAGCGCGCCTTTTTCCGCCGCTAGATACGGCGCGTGATCGACGCCCACGCCGTGCTGGTGGCTGATCGTGCCGCCCTGGGCGACGACGGCCTCGCTGCCCGCCCGCTTGAGCGCCGTCCAGCGCGCCAGCGTCTCGTCGGGATCCGGCGCAAGGCGGAAGACAACCGTGGTGTAGACGCTGCTGCCGTGCGGATACACGTGCGACAGGTGCGTGAAAACATGGATGCGCTCGCCAAAGGCCGACAGCGCCCGCTCCAGGCCGCTCTCGATGGCCGCGATCATGCCCGTCACGCCCGACCAGGGCACGGCAGTTTCCAGCGTATCGACGCCGTAGCCCATCTGCCACAGTGTGTTGCGCAAATACGGCGTGCGAAAGCGCGAATGGGACCACTGCTGGCCGAGCACCACGCCTGCCGGGCCGAGTCCCGTGCCCTTATGCGCCTCGTAAATCTCCCGCGCCTGTCGCAGCGCGGCCCGCGCCACCACGGAGCGGCCCGTCGCGCCCAGGATCAACAGGCACTTGCCGCCGCCGTGGCCACGGACGGCAAGAATACGCTCCATGCCGCCGATCACCGTCGTATGCCCGGCCAGCGCCAGCGTCGTCTCCGTCTCGCGCGCCGTGCTCAGCCGCAACATGGACAGCGGCAGGCTGGCCTGCGCCATCTCGCGCACCGCCGCCATACCGCTGGCGAAGTCCGGGAAAAAGACGCCGCGAAACGATTCGCGCTCTGGCAGCGGCACAACGCGCACCGTCGCCTCGGTGAGGATGCCCATCCGGCCTTCCGAGCCGAGCACCATCTCGCGCACATCGGGGCCTGCCGCGCTCGCCGGGAAGGACGGCAGGACGAGCGTTCCGGCGGGCGATTCGAGCCGCCCACCGACGAACAGGCGCTCAATTCGCCCGTAGTGCATCGACTGTTGCCCACTGGAGCGCGTGACGATCCAGCCGCCCAGCGTGGACAGCTCGAACGACTGCGGATAATGGCCGAGCGTGAAGCCCTGCGCGCGCAACTGCGCCTCGAGGTGTGGCCCCGGCACGCCCGCGCCAAAGGTCGCCAGCCCGCTCTGGGCGTCGAGGTGGAGCAGGCGGTTCATACGGCCCAGGTCGACGGTCAGCACGGGCGGGCCGTCCCGGGGCGGATTGACGTGGCCAACCACGCTCGTGCCGCCGCCGTAAGGGATGAGGGCGACGCCCTGATCTTGCGCAAAGTTCAGCAACGCCCGCACGTCGTCCCCGCTCTCCGGATAGGCGACGCCATCCGGGAACGCGCCGATCCGCCCGTAGCGCAGCGCCAGCCAGTCCGGGAAGCTCTGTCCGCGCGCGTGGCGCACCCTCTCGGCGGCGTCGGTCCGGATGGCTGGATGAATGGGCAGGCGCGCGTCGGGCACATGCGCTGCGACCGCTTCAAAGCGCACATCGCCGGGCGGTGCGCCCGGACCGAGGCGCGCCGCGAGAAACTGGGCCGCCGCGTCGCCCAGGGGATATTCGGTCGAACTGTCGCCCCAACCATTCCAGCGCCGCATGGCCGTGATCGCCTTCCTGCGCACTTCGGACGCCTACTCATTATGACGCAGCCCGCCCGGACAGGCCAGCGGGCTATTCAGGACAAGCGCCTCAAAGTGTCCTCACCCCCGGCCCCTCTCCATGTCCGTCACCCCCAGAGGGGACCCCCGACGGCATGGAGAGGGGGTCAGGGGGTGAGGCGTCTTCCTGCTGCCTGCCTTAACGGCAGATTTTGATGCGATTGCCCTGGCGGCCTATTCGACTCGCCGGGCGCGAGCGTTTTGAGTATAGTTGCCCACCAGCGCCCACCCGGCCTGCTTGACAAAAAGGACTTCACCGATGACCGACCAGCCGGATACGACCGCGACTGAGCTACAGGCGACCCTTGCCCAGGCGATTCAGCGCGCCCGCAGCCTGGAGCGGACGATTTTGCAGCTCAAGGAAAGCCTGGCGCGAAAGGGCATGGAGATCACCACCGATGTGCAGGGCGCGGTGCAACACCTGACCTGGTCGCTCAGCTACGCGCAGCGGCAGGGCGAGGCCATCTCCCAGCGCCTGGACCAGCTTCAGAACCTGATCCGCACCTCGGCGCTGGTCACGTCATCGTTGGAACTGGAGCAGGTGCTTGAAGAAGTGCTCGACAGTGTGTGCCGCCTGACCGGCGCGGAGCGCGCCTATCTGATGCTGCGGGAAGGCCGCGCGCGCGATACGCATGTGCCGACCGATCTGAACAGCCTGCGCATCCAGGCCGCACGCAACTGGGGCCACGAGGGGATCACCGACGCCGAGGCGCAATTCAGCCGGACCGTCGTTCAGGACGCGCTGAGCAAGGCCGTGCCTATCGTCACCACCAACGCCCAGGCCGACGAGCGCTTCAAAGACCAGGCGAGCGTCGTGGCGCAGGGTTTGCGCTCTGTGGTGTGCATCCCACTTATCGTGCGGCGCATCGTGGTAGGCGTGCTGTACGCGGATAACCGCATCCAGTCGGGCCTGTTCAGCCCCAGCAACGTGCCGCTGCTGGAAGCTTTTGGCACGCAGGCGGCGGTTGCCATCGAACGGGCGCGTCTGCACATGGAAGAACTTCAGCGGCAGCGCTACGAGGAAGAACTGGCGCTCGCGCAGCGCATTCAGCTCAGCCTGCTGCCCAGCAACTTTCCCGAAGTGCCCGGCTGGTCCTTCGCGGCCACCTACCGCCCGGCGCGTGTCGTGGGCGGCGACTTCTACGACATATTCGGGGTGCGGCAACAGAAATACGGCCTCGTCATCTCGGACGTGGCGGGCAAGGGCGTCCCGGCAGCGCTCTTCATGGCCACCAGCCGGACCACGATCCGGAGCGCCGCGCTCAGCCACCCTGATCCGGCGGATACGCTGGTCGAGGCGAATCGCTTGATCTACGCCGATACGCGCGCCGACCTGTTCCTCAGCTCGTTCTACGCCGTCCTGGGCGCGGGCGGCGGGCAGGTGCGCTTCTCGAACGCCGGGCACAACGATCCGCTCTGGTTCCACGCCGAAACGGGCGCGGTGGAGCCGGTCCGGCTGCGCGGTATCGTGCTGGGCGTGCTGCCGGACATCGCGCTTGCTCAAAGCGCCGTCGAGCTTGCGCCGGGCGACATGCTGCTCTTTTACACGGACGGCGTCACCGAGGCGATGAACGAAGCCGACGAGGAATTTGGCGAAGAGCGGCTGATGCAGGTGCTACAACGCTACGGCGACGCGGACCTGATCGATCTGATGCGCCGCCTGGATGCCGCCGTGCGTGACTTCGTGGGCGACGCCGCCCAATCCGACGACTTCACCGCCGTCGCCGCCCGGTATACGGGGGCATAGAGCATGTCATGAACTCCGGACCTCACCCCCAACCCCTCTCCCCGTGGGCTACCGCGTAGAGAGGGGGAACGGTGCAGGCGCGCTCCCCTCTCTATGACTGCCGGGGTCCCCTCTGGGGTGGCGGTCGTGGAGAGGGGTTGGGGGTGAGGTCCGAGCGTTGACGTCGTCTCTCTGGGCCATGTCCGCCGCTTGAAGTTCATAACACCCTCTCGTACTACAGCCGCAGCTCGTCGGATCGAGACGCCCCGCGCTGAAGCACGGGGCTGAGGCTGCAAAGCCCTGCCGGGCTAAAGACTATGCCCTGGCCCGCAGGGCGTCGTGCTCTCAGCCCGGCCCTTCAGGGCCGGGCAGCTCAAGTACGGCTGTAGTACTAGAGGGCGGGGTGAGGCGTTCGTCCGGTTATCGCCCGGCGGCGGACTCTGGTATACTTACTCCGCCTGCACGAGCAACAGATTGACGAGCCGCCCTTGACTATGGAACGCCTGGAGTTCAGCCCTGCCGATGTGGAAATTGGCGAGCGGCTGGACAAAGTGATCACCGACCGTCTGGCCGGGCCGGGTGGCTTGGGCCTGTCGCGCGTCCGAGTCCAGCAGTTGATCAAAGAAGGCTTCGTCGCCGTGAACGGGCGCGCCGGCAAACCGGCCTACCGGCTGGAAGGCGGCGAACAGGTCGTCGTCACGCTGGAATCGTCCATCATCGCGCCGCCGGACGCCAACGCGAATGTGCAGCCCGAAGCGTTACCGCTCGACGTGATTTATGATGATCCGGTCATGGCGGCCATCAACAAACCGGCGGGCATGGTCGTTCATCCCGCCGTCGGCCACCCGTCCGGCACGCTGGTGAACGCTATCCTGGCGCGCTGGCCGCAGGTAGCGCAGGTTGGCGGGGACGAGCGGGCCGGGATCGTGCACCGGCTGGACAAAGACACATCCGGCGTGATCCTGATCGCCAAGACGGAAGCCGCCCGCCTGAAGCTCATGGCGCAGTTTGCGGCGCGCACGGTGCAGAAGCGTTATCTGGCGCTCGTCGAAGGCGTGCCGGAGACGCAGTCCGGCCAGATCGAAGCGCCCATCGGTCGCGACCCGGACCGGCGCAAACAAATGGCCGTCATGCCGAGCAACCGGGGCGGGCGTGAGGCCGTCTCGCTCTACCGCGTGCTGACCCTGTACGAAGGCTTCGCCTTGCTGGAAGTCTTCCCGAAGACGGGGCGCACGCACCAGATTCGCGTTCACCTGGCCTTCATCGGCCATCCGATTGTCGGGGACAGCGTGTACGGGCCGCGCAAGCCGCGTATGAAGCTCGGTCGCCATTTCTTGCACGCCGAGTCGATCAGCTTGCGCACGCCGCTGGACGATCAGCACCTTACCCTGCACGCGCCGCTGCCCGTTGAGCTTCAGGCCGTGCTGGACCGGCTTACGCCGCAGGCCTGAGCGCGGACAGGGGAGCCGACCTGAAAGTAGCCATTTCGCCAGAAATATGACACAATACGAGATGTTGAACAGGCGTTCTAATCCTTGCCAAAGCAGCACCTAACCTGCGCCTATCGCGTAACGTGAGGAGCACCGATGCGTGAAATTACCGTTGCCACTGTGCAGATGAAGCCAGAGCTGGGACGGGCCGAAAACAACCTGGTGAAGATGTCGGATTTCATCTCGACCATCACTTCACAGCAAAAAGTCGACCTGATCGTCTTTCCGGAGCTGATCACCAGCGGCTACGAACTGGGCGTGCAGTTCACCGAATTGGCCCAGCGCGTGCCCGGCCCGGCCATCAACCTGATGGCGCAGCGCGCCGCCGACGCGGGCGTGTTCATCGCCTTCGGGCTGGCCACCAAAGAGAAGGTCGAGAGCATCCTCTACAACTCGGCGGTGCTCGTCGGGCCGGAAGGGGAGCTAGTCGGCCACTACAACAAGACCCATCTGCGCGGTGAAGAGCGTATGGCCTTCCGTGAAGGTTTCCGGCTGCCCGTCTTCGATACGGGCGAAATCGGGCGCATCGGCTTGATGCTCGGCTGGGACCTCGCCTTCCCCGAAGTGGCGCGCGCCATGGCGCTCGACGGCGCAGAGCTGATCTGCTGCCTTGCCAACTGGGAGACGTCGATCATCGATGAGTGGAAAATCTACACCCAGGCGCGCGCTTTCGAGAATGCGGTGTACATGGCGGCGGCGAACCGCGTCGGCACGGACGTGACCATCAGCTTTGGCGGCGAGAGCATGATCGTCGGGCCGCGTGGCCGCATTTACGCCGCGTTGGAAACCGAGGCCGAAGAGAAAAAGAACTGGCTGAAGGAACAGCAGGATCTGCTCAAGGAGATCGAGTCCCTGCGCAGCGCCAAGTCCCAGCTTGAGGCGCTCATCGAAGCCCGCCGCGAGGCGGAAAAGGCCGCCGAAGCCGCCCGTAAACAGGCCGAGGAAGCGGCGAAGGACGGCGCGAAGGACAAACCCGAAGACAAGGCCGACGCGAAAGCTGACGCCAAAGCCGAGCCTGCCAAAGAGAGCGCGGCAGAAGCCCCCAAAGACAAAGAAAAAGAGGGCAAGGTCGCCGTGGCGGAAGGCGACAAGGCCACAAAAGACCAGAAAGACAAAGACGGCCACGACGCGAAAGACGCCAAAGACGGCAAAGAGCCGAAGGATGCGGCGCGCAAGCCAAGCGAGCCGCCCAAGAAGGCCGAGCCTGCCGAGGGCTACTGCGTCGCGCGCATCGATCTGGACGAGGTGCGCCACTTCCGCGAGGAATTTCAGACGTTGCAATCGCGCCAGCCGACCGTGTACAAGGCCATCGTGCGGCGGTATTAGGATAACAACCCTCACCCCTGGCCCCTCTCCACGCGGAGTACCGTGTGGAGAGGGGAGAACGGCGCAGCGTTAGGCCGACGATCTTCCCTGTCCATGCCGCCGGGGTCCCCCACGGCATGGAGAAAGGGCTGGGAGTGAGGAGTGTCCAGGAATCCCGCGTGTGCCAGACGACAAGGCCCCGCTGTTCATGACTGATCGACGCTCGAACATCCCGCCGGACGACGACTCCGACCCCGAGTCGATTCCGCTGCCCAAGCCGCCGCCCTGGATGACGGCTATTCCCGCGCCGGACGAGCCAGACAGCCCGCAGAAGCCTGCATGGCGCGGCGAGAAGCGCGCCGGGGCGCTTGAACCGCCGCGCCCACCGGCCTGGCTGGCTCCGGCAGACCCGAATCGCGATGCAAACGCCGCGCCCACAACCGCCCCGCCGCCGACGCCATCCACGCCCGCGCCGTCCAGCAGCACGCCCATGGTCGTGCCCGACCGCCACCTGCGCGAAGAGCAGCCGCTTTCCGCGCCGATCCGGGATGACGAAGACGAGGACGAGATCGAGGCCGAACCGGCGGAAGACGAGTGGGAAGACGCGCTTGAGGACGAGGACGACGACGAGGAAGCCGGGCTGTTTGTCGATCCGGCCTTCGTCTACATCGTCGTCATGCTCGTCACCGCGCTCGGCACAAACTCGCTGGCCTCGGACGTGCGCTATACGCTTCTGTGGAGCGTGCTGGCGCTCACCGGGGCGGCGGCCTTCATCATCGACCGTCTGCCGCTGGATCGCCCCGATCCGCGCGATGTGCTCACCGGGGTGGCCTACGGGCTGATCATCGGCCTTCCGTTGCTCATCATCGGGCGTGCGCCGCTGCGGCTGCTGTCCGAGGCGATGTTTGGCCGGCTGGACAACGTCGCCGTGTTCCAGGCTGCCGTTTTCGTCATGCCCTTTGCCGAGTCGCTGTTTTTCCGGGGCGCGTTCCAATTTTCGCGCGGCATGGTCGCGGCCAGCGTGGCGGGCGGCGCGTGGACTGTGCTGCTGTTCCTGCCCGCGCTGAACGTGTCGCAGTTCCCGTTCGTGGCGCTGGTGATCGGGCTGGCCTTTTTCTTCATCACCTTCGTGTACGGCACGCTCGCGGAGCGGCTCGGCCTGGTCAGCGCCTGGGCGTGCCAGATCACCATCAACGTGCTGGTGCTCTTCGCGGCGCGCCTGGTATAAGGGACAGGAGCGCGCCGATGGCCCTCAGCCTTGACCGCCAGAATGCCTACCGCGAGCGCTACCGCCAACTCCGGCCCGGATGGCGGCCTGCCAGCGAGGTGTACGAGGCGCTCATCCGCGAGAGGCTTCAGCCGGGGATGCGCGTCATGGACATCGGCTGCGGGCGCGGCGGCGTCCTGGAACAGCTTGGCGACGCCGTGGCGCGGCCCATCGGCTTTGACCCGGACCTCGATTCGCTGCGCGAGCACCGTTTGCCCGATCTGCCGCGCGCTGCCGCCCTGTCCAGCGCGCTCCCGCTGCCCGCCGAAAGCGTCGATGTGGCGCTCTCAAGCTGGGTATTCGAACACCTCGACCAGCCGGAGCGCACCTTTGCCGAACTAGGCCGTGTGCTGCGGCGGGGCGGCGGCGCGATCTTCCTGACGCCCGACGCGCGCAGCCTGGTGGTCGGGCTGAATCGCCTGCTGCGCCCGGCCCAGCGCTGGCTGGTCCCACGCCTGTATGGCCGCGCCGAAGCGGACACCTTCCCGGTGCGCTACCGGGCCAATACGCCGCGCGACCTGGAGCGGCTGGCGGGCGCTGCCGGGCTGCGGCTGGAGCGCCTTGCGCCCGTCGAAGACCCGACTTACCTGGCCTTCGCGCCGCTCTTGTTCCGGCTCAGTATTCTGGCCAGCCGCCTGACGCCGCCGGTTCATCTGGTCGGCGTTTTGTTAAAACCGTAAAGTCCTGCGCATAATAATGTTACGTCCGCATACTTGACGCGGCCTGCGTTATGGCCCATGCTAAACACTGAGCGGGCGCGTACCAACGCTGTTGACTTCGAGCCGTCTGGAAAGGTAATTCCGCCCGCCTGAGGCGCGATGCTCGTCACCGTGAACACACAATCGCCCGTTGAAGCCCTGCTGCCCTACCGGCCCGTGCCCTCGCTGCACCAGCTTGAAGCGCTGCGCCAGCAGACCGAGCAAAACCTGGAAACCTTGCGCCCGCAAGATCACGAGCGGCGCGCCTGGGAGCTTGGCAACCTGGCGGGCGTCGCCTTCGCGCTGGGCGATGGCATGGCGGCGGTTATCAACGTCCAGGAAGCCATCCGCGCGGCGCAAGAGAGCGGCCAGGTGACGCTGCGCGGCTATCTCCTGAACACACTCGGCGCGGCGCTGTGTTACGAAGGCAACTACGCCGAGGCGCTCAAAGCCTTTGAAGCCGCCGAAAGCATCTTCTTCCGCACCGGCGACAGCCTGGGCAGCGCATGGCATCACCACATGCGCGCCCGCGAGTACCTGCGCGACGCTCGCACCTTCGGGGACGCGCTGCGCCATCTCGATCTGGCGCTGCCGGTGCTGCGTTCGCGCGGCAACCCCGAAGTCATCATCGAGAATTACCTCACGCGCGTTGCGTGCCTGATCCAGATCAACGACTTGCGCCACGCCCGTGACCTGATTTACCAGGTTGAGGGCATGATCATGGAGAGTAAGTGCTTCTGGTATCGCCCGGAGATGTACGTGTTGCGCGCCGAGTTGTCCACGCGCGAGAATGATGTCCGCGTGGCGTGGCAGCAGTGCTACACGGGCCTGGGATCGGTGAGCGATCACGGCGATCTGCGCCTGCTGCCGCTGCTGTACCTGACGCTGGCCACCGCGCTGGAGCATGACAAGACGCGCCTGGAAGACGCCCGCGATGCGCTGGAACGGGCCATCAATGCCGGGCGGGCGCGTGGGCGCAAATTGCACCTGGCGCTGGCGCTGCGCAAGATGGGCCAGCACCTCAAACGCTTCTCGGTGCGTCCCACGGTCCGTGCGCGCGGCTCCGGCTTCCTGTTCGAGGCCTCGCAGCTTCTCCGTGAGATGAGTCTGCACGACGCCTACCCGGTCTAGCGCCCACCACGCGCTGCGCAACCTGGTACAATCCCCGGCGCGCCGGTGTGTAAGCCGCCTCAACCGTTAGGAGTGCGCGTGGTGTCTTCTTCCAACTGGCCCAAGATCAGCATCGTGACGCCCTCATACCAGCAGGGGCCGTATCTGGAAGCCTGTATCCGCTCTGTGCTCGACCAGGGCTATCCCAACCTGGAATACATCGTCATGGACGGCGGCAGCAGCGATGGCAGCGCCGACATTCTGCGCCAGTACGATGGGCAGCTTGCCTTTTGGGCCAGCGAGAAGGACGCCGGGCAAGCCGACGCCATCAACAAGGGATTTGCCCACGCTACCGGCAGCATCATGGGCTGGCTCAACTCCGACGACACGCTGCTGCCGCGCGCCCTGGAGCGCATCGCCCACGTATTCATGGCCGAACCGGAGACGCACGTCGTGTGCGGCCACCGTAAGGTTATCGACCGCAACGGCGCGCCGCGCGGCGACTTCTTCTGCGAGATGCCCGTGCCGTTTGTGCTCCAAAGGCTGTGCGTCGTGCCACAAGAAACCTGCTACTGGCGGCGCGGCGTGTACGACCGGATCGGGCCGCTGGACGCCAGCCTTCATTTTGCGCTGGACTACGAATACTGGCAGCGGATGCTGGCCGCCGGATACCGCTTCCGGCTGATTCACCGTTTCCTGGGCGGCTTCCGGCTCCACGAAGAGAGCAAAACCTCGACGCTGGACGCCGTGCGCACACGCGAACTGGGCATCATCTACCGCCGTTACCTGAAGCGCGAGACGACGGAAACGGAACTGTTGCGCGAGCTGGCCGAGACGCGCAGCGCACGCCTGCCCTTCCTGAAGCGCACCACGGCGGACAAGCTCTCCGAGCGCCCGCTTCTGTTCGTCATGCTGTGGCTGACGCGCTCCCCGGCCTACGTGCGCCTGATGGAGCGGCTGGGGCTACTCTAGAGTGTGTCTGCAAACCCTCACCCCCGGCCCCTCTCCCTCATGGAGAGGGGTGCGGAAACCCAGGATTCCTGCTTTTTCTCCCCTCTCGCTCTGAGGGAGAGAGGGGCCGGGGGAGTGAGGGT
>JADZBY010000117.1 GCA_020851855.1 Anaerolineae bacterium | reverse complement strand
ACCCTCACTCCCCCGGCCCCTCTCTCCCTCAGGGCGAGAGGGGAGAAAAAGCGGGAATCCTGGGTTTCCGCACCCCTCTCCATGAGGGAGAGGGGCCGGGGGTGAGGGTTTGCAGACACACTCTAGGGAACGGTCCCGGCCCCCGGCCTCTCTTCCGAACTAAAGGGTAGAGGGAAGCGCAGGGGACAATTGCTGCAAAGATGGGCGGCTCACGAGCCGCCCCTACACAGGACGCATGCAGGGGTGCGTCGTGACGCCAGCCGTGTCGGCTGCTTTCGCCGCCTCGGCGCGGCCTACACAGGACGCATGCAGGGGCGCGTCGTGACCCACCTGCGCGCCCTGGTCACCGACCTGCCCCGCGCCCCTACACAGGGCGCATATAGGGGTGCGTCGTGACGCCAGCCGTGTCGGCTGCTTTCGCCGCCTCGGCGCGGCCTACACAGGACGCATGTAGGGGCGCGTCGTGACGCGCCCGACCCGGCGATGTCCCTCTACCGCTTGCGGGATGAGGGCGCGAAGGTTTCCCATCGTTCGCGTGAGTGGAGAGGAAAACGATCATGCAGGTTCTCACCGAGCAGAAGTCGCGGCGGAAATTCCTGGAAGCGCTGGGCGGCGCGGGCGTTCTGGGCGTCAGCAAGGCGCTCTTCCCGGCCTGGATGCCGCGCCTGGCCTTCCGCTTTGACCAGGGCGCGCCCGGCGATGTGCTGGTCGCCGTCTTCCTGCGCGGCGGCATGGACGGGCTGAACGTGGTTGTGCCCTATGCCGAGGGTGGACTGTACTACGACCGCCGCCCGACCATCGCTATCCCCGCGCCGGGTGATGGCGACGACGCGGCGCTCGACCTGGATGGCCGGTTCGGGCTGCACCCGGCGCTGCGCCCGCTCAAGGACATCTACGACGCCGGGACGCTGGCCGTCATCCACGCCGCCGGATCGCCCGATCCGAGCCGCTCACACTTTGACGCGATGGAATTTATGGAGCGCGGCACACCGGGCGCGAAAAATACGCCGACGGGCTGGATCAGCCGCCATCTGCAAAGCGCCGCATGGCAGAACACCTCGCCATTTCGCGCCGTGGGCATGGGCGCGATGGTCCAATCGTCATTGCAAGGTCCGGTGTCCGCGCTGGCGCTGCGCTCCATCGTCGATTTTCACCTGGGCGGGCGCGAGGACATGCTCGAAGCCATCCAGCGCACGCTGTCCGGCCTGTACAGCATCGACGCGCCGCAGGACTTGCTGCGCACACAGGCGCGCGAGACGTTCGCCGTCCTGGACATCATGTCGCGCCTGACCGCCACGGAGTACACGCCGGACGCGGGCGCAGAGTATCCCGATACCGAGTTTGGCCTGGGCCTTAAGCAGGTGGCGCAGTTGATCAAGGCAGGCGTCGGGCTGGAAGTGGCGTGCGTGGACCTGGGCGGCTGGGATACGCACGAGGACCAGGGCGGCGCGGAAGGCTGGCAGGCCGGTTTGCTCTCCGAGCTTGGCGCGGGCCTGGCCGCGCTCAACGCCGACCTGGGCGACGCCATGAATAACGTGTGCGTGGTGACCATGAGCGAGTTCGGGCGGCGTGTGGACGAGAACGCCAGCCGGGGCACCGATCATGGGCACGGCAACGCCATGTTCGTGATGGGCGGCGGCGTGAGCGGTGGACTGTATGCCGACTGGCCGGGGCTGGCCGACGAGGCGCTCGACGACGGCGATCTGGCCATCACGACGGATTACCGCGATGTGCTGTCCGAAATCCTCGTGGCGCGCGTGCTGAATCCGGCGCTCGATCAGGTGTTCCCCGGCTACACTTATGCGCCGCGCGGCATCCTGCGGGCGCGCTGAGGAAAGGGAACGGCGGACATGATCACAATGCGGCGTGTGGGCGTGGCAGCGCTGTTACTGCTGCTCGTTTGCCTGCTGGCGGCGCGCCCGGCTCTTGCCCAGGGGCCGGATGGCGGTACGAGCGACGAGGCCATCGCGCTGGCTCAATCGCAGCCGGAGATCGCGGAGTACCTGTCGCGCTCCGGCGAATGGGACGCGGCGGCCTATTTCACCGGCAATCGGTTCGGCGTGTGGCGCGTGCACTTCTGGGATAAACAGGGCAACAGCCTGGGCTACGCCGATCTGAGCCTGGAACGCGGCGTCGTGTACTCGTGGCAGCCGTCCGACTACCTCGAAGAGGCGCTGTGGGCGGCGGGCGAAGAGGCGCTGTGGGAGTTCGTGCGGGCCAACGAGGACGTGCGCGCTGTGCTGGACGTATACGACGTGGATTACGACGAGGACCCGTTCGACGGCTGGACCGAGTATCACGGTGAGGCGAACGTGTGGAGCGCGTATATCTGGCAGGCGGGCGACTTCATCGAGGCGCGCGTGCGCTTCGACTCCGGCAGCCGTCAGGTGTTCGAGAATCCGGTGCTGGTCGGCGTCTACTTCCCGACCGTGCTCAACATCTGGGAGTGGACGAAGGCCCAGGAAGCCCAGGCAGTCAGCTTCGCCTTCAGCTTTCCGAGCGTGGCGGAAGCGCTGCGTGGCGTCGAAGGCTGGACGGCGGCGGGCGAGCCGGAAACGCTTGGCGGCTCCGTGTGGCGGGTGACGTTCAGTGTGAACGATGCGCCGGTGTTGTTCGCGCGGGTCGATCTGGCAGCGCAGACGCTTCTGGAAGTCGGCATCCCGTGAAAAGCGCAGGAAGCGGGACCAGCGCTATAATCTGACGTGTGAAGATGAGCGAGCGTCCGTCCATCCTGGTCATCGACGATGACGAGTCGATCCGCTCGGCCCTGGCCACCCTGCTGGGCCGGGCGGGCTTTGAGGTGCGCCTTGCCGACGATGGCCCCGGCGGGCTGGCGGCGCTCCACCAGCGCACGCCCGATCTGGTCCTGCTCGACGTGGTGCTGGACGAATCCAGCCCGCACGCGCTGAGCGGCCTGGACGTGCTGCGCGGCATCCGGGCGCTGGAGCAGTTCATCCCGGTCATCATGCTCACGTCCTACGGCGAATGGCAGGTTGAAAGCCTGGGGCAGGGCGCGATTGCCTTCGTCACCAAGCCCTGGGATACCAACGCCCTGCTCGGCCAGATACGCGCCACGCTGAACGCCGTCGCGCACATCCGGCGCGAGGTCATGCGGGCGGGCGCGGACCTGTCTGACGCCGACGCCGACCCGGCGCAGTACAAAGCGCCGCCGCTGCGCGCGGGCGACATCCTGATCGATACCGAGCGGCTGCGCGTGTACCGGGCCGGGCAGGAAATCGACCTGACGCCTATCGAATTTGGCCTGCTGGTCTTCCTGGCGCGCCATCCGGGCCGCGAATGGACGCGCGAGCAGTTGCTCGATCAGGTATGGGGCTACGAATGGGCCGGCTACCCGCGCACGGTGGACCGCCACGTCGCCGCATTGCGCCGCAAGCTGCGCCTGGGCCGCGACGAGCTGATCGAGACGGTCCACGGCTTCGGTTACCGGCTGGCCACCTGAGCCGGAGAGGGTCGCTCCATGCGCCGCGCCGCCGCCTTCGCCCTGTTCTTGCTCTTCCTGTGGGTGATCTTGCCCGCCTTCGCCATCCACGGCACGCCGCAACAGCCTGCGCCGGTGCTGGTGCGCGCCGCCACGCCTGCCGCGACGCTGTTTGTGTGGGCGGCGCTCGGCGCGACGGGCGTGATGCTCGCGGCGGCGGGCTGGCAGGCGCACATCGCAGTTGAGCGCGGCTGGGGACTCGCCCGGCGGGTGATGATGGCGCTGCTCACGCTGCTGGCGCTGGGCTGGGTATGGCTCGCGGCGGCGGATGGTTACCGCGAGGCGATGAGATTGCCGCCCACGTTTGTCACGGTGCGCGCGGCGACGCCCGGCGTCTATGTCTGGCTGATGGCGGCGCTGCTGCTCACCGGCGCGGCGTTCCTGGCGGCGGGCTGGCAGCTTCGGCGGGCGCGCCAAGCGCTCGTGCAGCGGCGCGCGTTGTTCGCCCTGATCGACGGCCCGCTGGACGCCGGACTGGCGCTCGTGGATCGGCGCGGCGTGGTCCGGTGGAGCAACACGGCGGGCCGCGCCTGGCTGCTGGCGGCGGGCGGCAGGCTGCGCGACGAGATCACGCCGCTCGTCTCCGGCGGCGAGCCGGTCCAACAGGCGCGCACGCTGTCGTTGGGCGAAGATCGGCGCGTGGCGGTCAAAGCGCTGCGCCTGCCGAGCGGCCTGATCGGCGTCGCCGCACAGCCTGCGCCGGGCGAGGCGGCGCGCGCCAGCTTCTACGAGCAGTTCATCCGGCGCATCGTGCACGACATGCGCAATCCGCTGGCCGCCATCCTCGCCCACGCGGGCAATATCAGCGCCGCGCCGAACGCCGACCCGGACACGTGGCGGAACGCGGCGCGCACCATCGAAAACGAGGCGGGACGGCTGACGCGGCTGGTAGATAGCCTGCTCTTCGACGCGCGGCTGTCGTATGTGCCTATCGCGCGCGAGGCGTTCGATCTGGCCGATGTGGTCGAGGAAGTCTTCTTCCAGCACGACGAGCGCGCCGGGGCCGAGGGCAAGACCATCGCCGTCGAGACGCCGCCCGATCCCGCGCCCTTTGAAGGCGACCGCGACCTGCTGGCGCGTGCGCTGAGCAACCTCGTGGACAACAGCCTGCGTTATTCGCCCGGCGGCAGCCTGATCCGCCTGACGCTCGAAGCCGCGCCAGATCAGTACGTGATCCGCGTCGTGGATGCGGGCGAGGGCATCCCGCCGGAGTTCCTGCCCGACCGGATTTTCGAGCCGCTGGTGCGGGCGCGGCCCAAAGATGGCCGCAGCGGGAGTGGCCTGGGGTTGTCCATCGTGCGTAAGATCGCGGAAATTCACGGCGGCGCAGTGCGGGCCGAGAGTGCGCCCGGCGAAGGGACGACGATGACCTTATGGCTGCCCCAAACCCGAAAATGAGCGCGCGGCGGCGTCTGGCGGTGATCCTTGTGGCGCTTGCGCTGGCGGGCTGCGGCATCCAGGTGGAGATCGCCCCGGACATCGCGCCGACGGCCACGCCCACGCCTGCCCCGGTGTTTT
>JADZBY010000116.1 GCA_020851855.1 Anaerolineae bacterium | reverse complement strand
CGGGCCGATGACCAGCACCACGCCGAACGGACGCCGCTCGATCCAGTGCATCCGGTGCGGCGCGAGGCCGGTGAAGGTGCGCCGGGGCGCGAGCGTGGGCGCGGCCAGGCGCTCGAAGAAGGCCAGCGTCTCGATGCACGTCCAATATTCGGTCAGCGCCTCGACGGGCGGTTTGCCAAGCTCATTGACCAGCGCCGCGATGATCGGGTCCATGCGGCGGTAGAAGGCGTCCTTGAGGCGGCGCAGCGCCCGGATGCGGCTGGACAGGCCCGCGTCAAACCAGGCGGTCTGCGCCTCACGTGCGGCGCGCACGAGGCGCTCTGCGTCGCCGGGAGCGGTGACCGGCGTCTCGCCGAGCCGCCTGCCGGTGGCCGGGCTGATGGACGTGATCACATCGCGGCTATTCGGCGTTTCCGGTGCACCGGTGCGGTTCTGCGTCGCGCTTTCTTTTACATCCCGATCAACAGTCATAAGGCGCTTCCTGGGTGACATCGCCGTACGGAGTATACCCATACGACGCGCCAGGGCAATGCCATCAGAACGTCCTCACCCCGACGGCAAGGAGAGTGCTGAGTCGGGTCCGCCCCGCGCTCACGGATTTTCACCGATTAGAACGGATCGCATCGCCTGGACCTGAAGGTCCAGGCTGAACCTACGAAGCCCTTCGGGCTGAAGGCGTATGCCAGCCCGTCAGGGCTTCGTAGGCTCAGCCCGGTCGCTTTAGCGCCGGGCGGACCCTCGACGGCAAGGAGAGAGGGCCAGGGGGTGAGGCCTGCCCGAAAAGCCGCTATAATCGCCCGCCAGAAAGGCGAACTATGCCCGTGAAAGCAGCCCGCACCGCCCGCAAAACCGCCCGCTCAACGCCCGCCGCGCTGCGTTTCCGCCCGCTCGGCTTGACGCTGGCCATCCTCGCCACCGCGCTTGGCTACGGCTTGATTCCCATGCTGCCCGTGCTGCTCGTGCTCTGGACGGCGCTCACCGGGCGCGAGATCGGCCTGGAAATGGCCAACACGCCGCTCAACTGGCTGGGCGTCTTGCTCGGCGTCGCGGTGCTGGTCGCCTGTGTGTTCGCCTGGTGGGGCCGACCGCGCGGCGTGCGCCGGGCGCTCTTGATCCTGGTCTGGCTGTCCACCGCCTTCATGCTGTACCGGGTTGGGCTGGCGCTGACCAGCGCGCCGTCTCTCGGGCAGGTGGGCGGTAGCCTGTCGAGCGGGATGGCGGTGCTGCTGTGCCAGGGGCCGGTCCTGGTCTTCGTGCCGCTGTACGTGACCTGGTATCTGAACCGTGCCCCGGCGCGCGCGTTTTACGGGCACGGCGGCGGGAATCCCGACCGGACATGACCGCTCACCTGGATCGGCTCTCGGCGCTGGAAATCAACAGCGGCAGCGTCGTGCGCAGCGCGGGCGCGGCCCGCTTCGTGCTGCCTGGCGCGGACGCACGCCGGTACAGCAACGCCCAGCTTTACGATTACGCCGGGTTACGCCGCCGCGACTTCCCCGCGCGCCCGCCCGTGCGCCTGGCCTGCCAGGCGCGCTTCTCACACAGGGCGGCGGCGCTGCGCGGCACGGCGGGCTTCGGCTTCTGGAACCAGCCGTTCATGCCGGGCGCGTTAGGCTTGCGTTTGCCGCGCCAGGTCTGGTTTTTCTTCGGCGGCGCGCCGCATAACATGGCGCTGGCAAAGGGCGTGCCAGGCGCGGGCTGGAAAGCGGCCACGGCGGACTTCAGCCGCTTGTCCTTCCTTCTGCTCGCGCCCGCCGCGCCGCTCGGGTTCCTCTTGATGCGCACTCCGTCGCTGTACGAGAGACTCTGGCCGCTCGGACAGCGCGCTATCGGCGTCTACGAGGCGCTTCTCCCGCATGACATGCGCGACTGGCACACCTACCGCCTCGACTGGCTGCCGCGCGCCGCCCGCTTTTACGTCGATGGGGCGCTCGTGCTCGAAGCGGGCCATGCGCCGCGTGGGCCGCTCGGTTTCGTGGCATGGATGGACAACCAGTACGCCGTGCTCACGCCGCAAGGGCGGCTTGGCATGGGACTGGTCGCCATCGATGGCCCGCAGTGGATGGAAGTGGCCGATCTGGCCGTCGAGTCGCTCTGACTCCGCCTCATTCCTCGCGCCCGACGACGGGCGGCGGTGGTCCGGGCAGGCGTTTGCTGAGCATGATCGTGCTGGGGATGCTCGGCGCGGGGCTGGTGAAGAACTGCACGTCGTCCACGAGCTTTCGGATCAGTTGCAGCCGCAAACCGCCCTGCGGACGGCTGTCCACCGGCTCGCTGGCGTCGAACGGCTCCAATCGGGCCGGATCGATGGCCGTGCCCCAGTGCCCGATGACCAGGTACAGCACGTCGCCCAGAAGCTCGCCGCGCACGAACATCTCGCCCGTCTGGCGCGCCGCGTAGGCATACTGGATCGTGTTCGTGGCGGCCTCTTCGACGGCCAGTTCCAGGTCGTTGAGCATGTCCTCGGCCAGTTTGAGGCGGTGGCCGACGCCGCGCACGAAATAGGCAGCGCTCGTCAGGTTGTCCAGCGTCGCCTCAACTCGCAGTTCGCCCAGGAACGTCATACCAGCCCCCTGATCACGAAGTGTGGATCAGCCCTTTGCCGCCAACGCCGCCCCGCGCCGGGGCGTATTTTCCAGCGAGCGCACCAGTTCTGGCGTGAACAGGTCCAGCGTCGGGATAATCCGGTCGCACAGCGCCGCCACGTCGGGCGGCAGCGGAAATTCGGGAACCGGCGCGCCGACCGCGTACATGCCCGCGTTGACCAGCGCCCGCACGCCATTGGACGAATCCTCGATCCCGGCGGCTTCTTCCGGCGCAAGGTTCATCAGCTTGAGCGCGTGCAGGTAGCTGTCCGGCGCTGGCTTGCCGTTTGGCATGTCGTCGCCATACACCACGACCTCGAAGACCTGATCCAGCCCGGTGAGCCGCAGGATGTGCTTGATCAGCTCCGTAGGCGAGCCGGACGCCAGCCCAACGCGGTACTCCCGCGCGATATTCGTCACCGCTTCGAGCGCGTAAGGCCGCAGCGGCATGTGTTCCTCGTAATGGGCCATCATGCGCGCCTTGATGTCGGCCATGATCTCGTCCAGATTCATGTCCGGCTCCAGCCGCTCTTTCATGAGCTGCGCCCACTCGATGGTATTGCGGCCCATCGCCAGCCGGTGATCGGCGTCGGTCCATTCTTTGCCCATTGCGGCGGCAAATTCCTGGCGCGACTTCAGCCAGTACGTCTCGGACTCGATCAGGACGCCGTCCATATCGAAGACAACTGCTTTGATTGCCATGTACCCATCCGTTGTGCGAAGCGAGCGGACCGAAAGCGCCGATTGCGGCGGGGACCAGTATACCGCGCCTGCCGACAAATCCCCGATCTTGGCGTATACTGTGGACGGGTTATTGCATCAAGATCGACTGAGATCGCCCCACGCTGAAGCATGGGGCTGAAGCTGCCAAGCCCTACCGGGCTGAGGACAGCCTTCCAGCCCAAAGGGCTTTGTACATTCAGCCCGGTCGCTTCAGCGCCGGGCGGACCTGATGCGGCGCTGATCCATCCAGTTTGAAGCGTTTGCCCTGTATACTGTGGACGGTATGCCCCCGATTCACCGTTCGCACACTTCTATTGGCGAGGAAACCATGAGTCCTGACCTGCACGCGCTCAGCCGCCAGCCCATCCATGCCGGGTGGCGCTTCAAACAGCGTGACCCGGCGCGCCGCATCGAAGACGACTTCCAGTCCGGCACGGGATGGCGGCCTGCCAGCGTGCCCGGTACGGTTCACCAGGACCTCATGG
Organism: Anaerolineae bacterium; assembly: GCA_020851855.1. GTDB lineage: Bacteria > Chloroflexota > Anaerolineae > Aggregatilineales > UBA2796 > JADZBY01. The sequence continues at coordinate 1,039 of JADZBY010000116.1, read as the reverse complement.
CGGCGGGCCTCATCCCCGACCCGTTCGCCGGCCTGAACGAGCGCGCCGTGCAGTGGGTGGGCGAGGCGGACTGGCTGTACCGCACGACATTCGAGGTGTCACAGCCCGACGCCGAGCGCATCGACCTGCACTTCGCGGGCCTGGACACCTTCGCCCGCGTCTGGATCAACGGGCGGCTGGCGCTCGCTGCGGACAACATGTTCATCCCGTGGCGTGTGCGGGCCAAAGCCTTTTTGCGGCCCGGCCTGAATGACCTGTGGGTGCTGTTCGAGTCGGCGTGGGCGCGCGGCAAGGCGCTCGAAGCCGACTACGGCGTGATGAAGGTATGGAACACCGACGCCAGCCGGGTCTACGTGCGCAAAGCCCAATACCACTACGGCTGGGACTGGGGGCCGATGTTGCTCACGGCGGGCCTGTGGCGTCCGGTCTGGCTGGAAGCGTACAGCGCGCGCTTTGAAGACCTGGAATGCCGCGTTGACGTCGCCCCCGATCTGGCCGCTGCGCGTGTGATGGTCCGGCCCACCGTCGAAGGCGAAGCGGACGCAGTGGCCGTGTCGCTCGTCGATCCGGCGGGCGCGGTCATCGCCAGCGCCGAGTGCCCGCCGGACGGCTCCGTCGCCTTTGACGTGGCCGCGCCGCAACTATGGTATCCGCGCCTGTACGGCAGCCAGCCGCTCTACCGCGTCCAGGCGGAGCTGCGTCGCGCTGGCCAACCGCTGGACGCCGCCTCGAAGCGCATCGGGCTGCGGCGGCTGCGGCTGGTGCGTGAGCCGGTCGAAGGCGAGCCGGGCGCGTCGTTTTACTTCGAGGTGAACAATACGCCCATCTTCTGTGGCGGCGCGAACTGGATTCCCGCCGATTCGTTCCCCCCGCGCCTCACGCCGGACCGCTACCGGGCCTGGCTGGAACGCGCCGCGAACGCTCACATGAACATGCTGCGCATCTGGGGCGGCGGTTATTACGAGGACCCGGCCTTCTACGACGCCTGCGACGAGTTAGGCATCCTGGTCTGGCAGGATTTTATGTTCGGCTGCGGGCT
>JADZBY010000115.1 GCA_020851855.1 Anaerolineae bacterium | reverse complement strand
TTACCTGCAACATCCCGATGTGCTCTTTGACCGGCTGGCGCAGGTCGGGCCGTCGGGCGGCACGTTGACGCTGGCGCAGAGCGTGCAGGCGCACCTGGAGATGTTCTTCCTCAAGGGCGATCCGCTGCTGCGCTACAACCTGTATCCAGGCCGCCCCTGGTTCGATCCCGTCAGCGGCCTATTGATGCTGATCGGGCTGGTCGCCGCGCTGCTCCTGTTCTTGCGGCGCGGCGACTCCGGGCTGCGGCTGGCGGGCGTGAGCGTCGCCCTTGCGCCGCTGCTGATCCTGCCGAGTGTGATCGCGGTCGGTGGCCTGCCGCCCAGCCACATGCGCTCCGTGGCGATGGTCCCGCTCATCTTCTTCGCCCCGGCGCTGGGGGTGGTGTGGGCGATGGGGATAGACCGGGGCGAAAAACAATCCTCACCCCCTGACCTCCTCTCCACCGTTGCCGGGGTCCCCTCTGGGGTGGCAACAGTGGAGAGGGGGACTCAACCGGCGTACACTCACCGTGCGGCTCCCCCTCTCTACGGTACTCCGTGGAGAGGGGGCCAGGGGGTGAGGCTCATCCTCTCCGCCTTCCTGGTCCTTGTTGGGCTGAACACGTGGGCCGATTACCGCGCCTGGGCTGGGCGCGCCGACCTGTTCTACGACAGCGACGGCGACATGCAGGCTGCCGCGCAATGGCTGGAGCAAAACGCTGCGCCTGACGACCTGATCTACGTTTACTCGCGCTTCTACGAGCACCCGACCGTGCTCGCCCACCACGTCGATCACGGACAGGTGCGCTGGGTGATGCACGATCAGCGCTTCGAGCCGCCGCCCGGCCAGCGCGCCATCACGATCTACCCACAATCGCTGATCGACGCCGACACGCGCGCCCAACTAAATGCGCTGCCGGACAGGATCGACGGCCCGCCCGCGCCGGATGGCCGCCCGGCGTTCGTGGCGGTCATCGGCCCCGGTGCGCCGGATAGCCTGTGTGAAGCGGCCAGCCTGGGCGGCGTCTTACAGCCGTGCTTCCCATCCGACTTTCGCCCCAACGCCCCGGCGCACATCGGCGGGCGGCTCGTCTGGAAGGTGCTGCGCACGCCCGACCGCGCCGATCTGACGCCGGTGATCCGTATCGTCGACGCGTGGGGCGGGGAGCTTGCCCCGCGCCTGTACCCGTATTTCGACCAGAGCGATCGGTGGCGGCCCGGCGAGCGCATCACGCTTGACTTCGACGCGCCGCTCGACCCGACCGACCCGCCCGGCGACTATTACGCGGAGCTGTCGTGGTTCAGCCGGAGCGATCCGGCGTACTTCCTGCCGGCGCTGGACGGGGATGGCGCGTTTGCCGGGGTCTGGCAGCGCGTCTTCCTGGCCACCGTGACGCCCGCCGACGCGCCGCGTGTTCCGCGCGGTGACACGGCCAGTCTGCGCGCTATCCGGCCCGGGGTGTACGTGGTCGAAGCGCCCACCCTTCCCGACCGGGCCGAACAGGGCGAGCGGCTGCGCTTCTCCGTAACGTGGTACGCCGATCAGGCTCCCGGCGACGTGGGGCCGTTGACCTTGCTCGCCGCGCCGGCGGACGGCGGCGATCCGATCAAACTCTGGCAGGGCCATCCGGCGCGCGGCGCGTTCCCCATGCGCGACTGGGCGCAGTACCAATCGCTCGCCGACCGCTACGACGTGGATATCCCACCCGACATGCCGCCGGGGCGCTATACGCTGCGTCTGGATGTGCCCGGCGGCGCGCGGCCCGCATTCGAGCACGAGATCGAGATCGTTGCCGTGCAGCGCTCGTTTGACACGCCGCCGGACCTTAAGCCGCTGGAGTATCTGCTCGGCCCCGGCGCGCCGATGTTCCAACTTGCCGGGTACGCGGCGGCGCGCGACGGCGACGCGCTGGCCGTGCGGCTGGCGTGGCGCGCGCTGGCCGTCCCCGACCGCGATTACACCGTCTTCGTCCACGTCCTGAACCCGGACGGGTCCATCTTCAGCCAGGTGGACCGGCAGCCCGCGCCGCCCACAAGCCGCTGGTTAATCGGGCAAGTGGTGACCGAGAGCTACGCCCTGCGCACGCCGGATGGGCCGTACCAGATTGAGGTCGGGTTGTATGTGCAGGAAAACGGGCAACGCTTGGCGGTGACGGATGGGGCAGGCGTGGCCCTGGGCGACGCCATCCGCCTGGACGGGCCGTGACCCGCGCCCGCCCGCCAGGCGACGCCCGCCCGTAGCGCAATCGGCGGCTCGCCCGGCGCGCCGGGTTAGGCGTCTGGTTCTGCGCTCAGGTATAATTTCCCGATGCTGTTGTAATCTAAAGTGGCGAGAACGCATGAAACCTGTTCAAACGGTCGCTGAGCGCCTCATTGACAACGTCAGCCAGGTCCTGATCGGCAAACGCAACGAGATTCGGCTCACCGTCATCGGGCTGTTGTGCCAGGGCCATCTGCTCCTGGAAGACGTGCCCGGCGTGGGCAAAACGATGATGGCCAAAGCGATGGCCCGCTCGTTGGGCCTGAATTTCAGCCGCATCCAGTTCACGCCGGACATGCTGCCCTCGGACGTGACCGGCGTGTCCATCTTCAATCAAGGCTCCCGGCAGTTCGAGTTCCGCGCCGGGCCGATCTTCGCCCAGATCGTGCTGGCCGACGAGGTCAACCGGGCCACGCCGAAGACGCAGGCGGCGCTGCTCGAAGCGATGGAAGAGAAGCAGGTCACCGTGGACGGCATCACCTACCAGCTTGAGCCGCCGTTCATGGTGCTGGCCACGCAGAATCCCATCGAATACGAGGGCACGTTCCCGCTGCCCGAAGCGCAGCTCGACCGTTTCCTGCTCCGGCTGCGGCTGGGCTATCCGACGCCGCAGGAAGAGATCGCCATGCTCGAATCACAGCAGGTGCGCCACCCGCTGACGGCCATCAGTCAGGTGGTGACCGCCGAAGAGCTGGTGAACGCGCAGAAGGCCGTGCGCAACGTGTACGTCAACGACGACATGAAGAAGTACATCGTGGACATCGTGACGGCCACGCGCAGCCACCCGGACATTTACCTGGGAGCCAGCCCACGCGGCGCGCTATCCCTGTTCCGGGCGGCCCAGGCGCGGGCGGCGGTCGCCGGGCGCGATCATGTCATCCCCGACGACGTGAAAGCGCTGGCCGAGCCGACGCTGGCGCACCGCGTCATCGTCGGGCCGACGGCGCGGCTCAAGGAAATCACGTCGCGCAGCATCATCCTGAGCCTGATGAACGCCATCCCCGTGCCCGGCGCGACGGTCGGCGTCAGGCCGGTGACCATTTCGTGAGCGCCTCACCCCCCTACCCCCTCTCCACGCGGTACTCCGCGTGGAGAGGGGGAAAGCGCCCGCCATCCGAGCCGCCGATCTCCCCTCTTCACGCCGGCGGGGTCCCCTCTGGGGGTGATGGATATGGAGAGGGGCCGGGGGTGAGGACGTTTCGACGCGAAAGCCCTGGGGTTGGGGCGAGCGGCGTGGGCGTGTTATATTCAGGCCTGTCCACCCCGGACGGTTTCGAGCACAACCGAGGAGTGTTTTCACGATGAAAGCGCGTAAGGCGTTACCCCTGTTGCTTGTCCTCTTCTTTGCGTTTGCGCTGGTCGTGCCGGCTGCCATGGCGCAGGACGGCGTTGATCCGAACACCGTGCCGCCGGTCCTGCCCGATCTCGAGGGCCGCGTCATCACCGCCGTGTCGTCGAATGACTACGTGCCCTTCTCCTTTGTCGACCAGGCCAGCGGCAAGACCATCGGCTTCGAGTACGAGCTGCTGGACGAGATTTGCCGCCGCCTGAACTGCGAACTGGATCACCAGACCGCCGCCTGGGATGGCCTGCTGGCCAAGATCAACGAGGGCGAGTATGACCTCGGCCACATCGGCATCACCATCCTGGACGAGCGCAAAGAACTGGTGGACTTCTCCGACCCGTTCGTCACGGTCGAGGTGAAGATGATGGTGCGCGGCGACGAGGATCGTTTCACCGATCAGGCGTCGTTCCTGGACAACCCGGAGTTGCGTTTCGGCGCACAGCCCGGCACAACCTCGTACTTCACCGCCGAGTTCATCGTCGGTGAGGACAAGGCCGCCGAGCGCATCGTGCCCTACGACTCCTTCGCCATCGCGGTCGAGGCGCTGGTGCGCGGCGACGTGGACGCGGTCATCACCGATACCGTCGGCGGCGCAGGGTACATCGGCGTGTACGCTGGCCAGCTCAAGCTGCTGGACGAGACGGTCTACACCGACCCGCTCGGCTTCGTCTTCCCCAAAGACAGCGATCTGGTCGAGCCGTTCAATTACGCCATGGAATCCATGCGCTTCGACGGCTACCTGGATTACCTGAGCAACAAGTGGTTCTTCATCTTCGAGCCGTAAAAGGCCGGAGTGACGCCCGACTGTGCCGGGGGCCGCGCAGGTCCCCGGCGCTTTGCCCCGCTGTGCCCGCCCCGCGCGCCCGATGATGACACGACGCTAAGGACTTGCCCGCCGTGGAAAAGGAATTTGCCGCCCGCCCGCGCCTGCTCCCCTTCACCAGCCGCCTGAGCCGCTGGCCGTGGTGGGCGCTCGTCGCCGCGCTGATCGGCGTGCTGTTCGTGTGGCAGGCCAACACGGACGAAGATTATCAGGTCATCTTCGCCGCCGTGCGCGACGGCCTGAGCATGACCATCTTCGTGACGGTCGTCGCCTTCACCTTTTCCATGCTGGTCGGGCTGATCGTGGCCTTCATGCGCCTGTCGCGAAACGCGCTGATCTATCAGATCAGCACGTTCTACGTGGAGATCATTCGCGGCGTGCCGATGCTGGTGCTGCTGCTGTACGTCGCCTTTGTGATCATTCCCGGCGTGGTAGACGGCGTCAACGCGCTGGGCCGGGCGCTGGTTTCGCTCCAGTTCGCGCCCGCGCCGGACAACCCGTTCACCGCGCCGCTGGCCAGCCTCACCACCGGCATCGCCCGAACCGGCGAGACGTTTTTCCGCGTGGCCGCCAGCCTGGGCTTGCCGCTGGCGGAGCTGCGGGTGCGGTCGATCTCGGACGTGGCGCGCGTGATCATCGCCCTGGTGATCGGCTATTCGGCCTTCATCTCGGAGATCTTCCGGGCCGGGATCGAGTCGATTGAGCGCGGCCAGATGGAAGCGGCGCGCTCGTTGGGCATGAGCTACCGGCAGGCCATGCAGCACGTTATCCTGCCGCAAGCCATCCGCAACGTGCTGCCGCCGCTGGGCAACGACTTCATCGCCATGTTGAAAGACTCGTCGCTCGTATCGGTGCTGGGTGTGCGGGACATCACGACCATAGGGCGGCTGTACGCGGCGAGTACGTTCCAGATTTTCAAGAGCTTCAACGTCATCGCCTTCCTGTACCTGTCGATGACGCTGATCTTGTCGATAATCGTGCGCGGCATCGAGCGACGCCTGGGCCAGGGGCGGCGCTGAGAGTTGCCCAACCGGGATACGTAACGTATTGGAGTCGAGCGGGTCGTAAATGCCTAACCGCCGGAATGCTGTCTACAGCCTGTTGATCCTGACGCTGCTGGGTGGCCTGTTCACCGGGCGGGCGTTTTTCTTCAACATGGCCTATCTCTTCGCCGCGCTGCTGATCCTGTCGCTGTTGTGGTCGTGGGCGTCGGTGAGCAACGTGCAGATCACGCGCCAGACGCGCGCACGCCGGGCGCAGGTCGGGCGTCCGCTGGACGAGCAGTTCAGCGTGCGCAACGCCGGGCCGATGCCCAAACTCTGGCTGGAAGTGCGCGACCATTCCGACCTGCCCGGCCACAATGCGAGCAGCGTCGTGCCCACGCTTCTGCCGCGCCGCTCGTACCGCTGGTCGGTGCGCACGACGTGCGTGGTGCGCGGCGAGTACACGCTCGGCCCGATTACGCTGGTCAGCGGCGACCCGTTCGGCCTGTTCCAGATGACGCGCCACATCGACGCCACGTCGCGGATACTGGTCTATCCTCGCGCCGTGCCTCTCTACGATTTCGCCGTGCCCACCGGCGTTCTGTCCGGCGGCGACGCCCAGCGCCAGCGCGCGCCGTATGTGACCACCAACGCGGCGGGCATTCGCGACTATTCGCCCGGCGACAGCCTGAATCGCATCCACTGGCGCAGCACGGCGCGCAAAGATCGCCTGCTGGTCAAAGAATTTGACCTCGATCCGCTGGCCGATATCTGGCTTTTGCTCGATCTGTCGCTCGAATCGACGTTTGCGCGCCCGTACACCTACGAAGGTGGGCTGACCAAAGACCTGTTCATCCCACCATCGAGCGCCGAATATGGGATCGTGGTCGCGGCGTCGCTGGCGTCCTACTTCCTGGTCAAAGAGCGCGCCCTGGGCTTTGCCACGCACAATCCGAACCGCACCGTGATGCAGCCCGACCGGGGCAACCGGCAGTTGACGCGCATTTACGAGACGCTGGCGCTGGCCAAGATCGCGCACACGATGCCGTTCGGGCAGATGGTGGCGCTCGAAGGCCACCACATGATGCGCGGCACGACGGCGATCCTGGTCACGGCGGACCCCAGCGACGGCTGGGTGAAGGAAGCGCACTTGCTGGTGCGACGCGGCGTGCGGGTGATCGGCATCGTGCTCGATCCGGCCAGCTTCTTGCCCTCGGCAGGCGTGCGGAGCGGGGAAGAGACACGCCGCCTGCTCGAAGGCGGCGGCGTGATCACGTACCTCGTGCACCACGGCGACGATCTGACGGCGGTCCTGAGCCAGAGACGGTAGAGGACGCCCGCGCCCGGACTTATCACGCTTGGTGGGCGCGTCGCGACGCGCCCCTACGCGGTGCGGCGCTGTAGGGGCGGCTCGCGAACCGCCCGGAAACCCCCGAACCGCCCCTATTCGTCAAACGCCGTCAGCGCCGGAGTGCGCGCTTCCCCGTCCTATTTCCCCAGCTTCTCGCGGAACACCTGGCTGAGCGCGGGCAAAACCTTGAACAG
>JADZBY010000114.1 GCA_020851855.1 Anaerolineae bacterium | reverse complement strand
GGCGCACGCTGGTTTTGACCGTCTGCCGCCCCAGCGGATGGCCGCACGACTCGCGGATGACCAGGCGGCCCCGGACCAGTTCCGTTTCGACCTGGTTCGCGCCGCCGCTGATGGCGCTGAGCACCATACGGGCGGCCCGCGCGCCCATCTCGTACACGGGCATCGTCACCGTGGTGAGCGTGGGCTGGCAGAAGGCGCTGAAGTCCTGGTCGTCAAAGCCGACGACGGCCATATCATCCGGGACACGCAGCCCGGCGTCCTGGACGGCGTAGATCGCGCCGAGCGCCATCACGTCGTTGGCGGCGAACAGCGCCGTGGGCCGATCGGGCAGGCTGAGCAGGCGTTGGGCGGCGCGATAGGCGCTCATCACGTCCCAGTCGCCCTCGAAAACCAGCGTTTCGTCGAGCGGCAGGCTATGTTTGCGCAGCGCGTCCTGGTAACCGAGCAGGCGTTTCTGGCTGGCGTCCCAGCCGGTCGGGCCGTTGATGAAGCCGATGCGCACGTGCTCCAGCCCGATCAGATGCTCGACGGCCAGCGATGCGCCGTGCCGGTCGTCAGGGCCGATGCTCTTGCCGGAGCTAAACAGGCGGTTGACGAATACGCAGGGCACGGCGGGCGCATCGTCCAACACGTTGGCCGGGTGCAGCCAGGTGTCCACGAAGATGATGCCGTCTGCGGAGCGGCTGACCAGATCGCGGATGGCGTCCACTTCCTGGTTGCCGTCCCAATCGGCGTTGATGATGACGCAGGTGTAGCCTTCGGGCTTGAGCGTGTCCTGGATGCCGCGAATGATGGGCGGCGCGAAGATGCTGACGATGTTGTCCACGATGACGCCGACGGAAAACGAGCGCTCGTTGCGCAGGCTGCGCGCCAGCAGGTTCGGCTTGTAGTGCATCTGGCGGGCGATGTCCAGGATACGGCGGCGGGTGTCGTCGTGAACGGGGTACTCCGGGTTGGACAGCACGCGCGAGACGGTGGAAACGGAGACGCCTGCTGCCCGTGCGATGTCGCTCAATGTAGCGGCCATAATGTCTCTTGCCCAATGAAAGCAAACGATTGCATTATATCGTTAGCTTATGCGAGATCGTTTGCGTTGTCAAGCAAGAGGTGGACGGGGGCGCGACGTTGGTTCGACGTTCCCACCGAGGGCGCGTGGCGGTGTTATGCGGCGCGTGGCGGTATTATGCGGCGCGTGGCGGTGTGGTGCGGGCGCGTGGCGGCGTTGTGTGGCGCGCGGCGGTGTTATGCGGCGCGTGGCGGTGTTATGCGGCGCGTGGCGGCGTTATGCGGGCGCGTGGCGGCGTTATGCGGGCGCGTCGCGACGCGCCCCTACCGTGGCGGTGTTGTAGGGGCAGCTCGCGAGCCGCCCGCACACCTGATCCACCCCACGATTTGCGCCAAATGACATATCCCTATCTTTGTAAATTAGACCCTAATTGACAGCTTGAGATTTCGGGCTTATAGTGATGCTGTTCAGACTCGCCTGACCATAAACCAACACCAGTGCTCCCGCGCCCACAGCCCTCGCTGCGCTGCCCTCTTCGCGCGCCCGGAAGCACCGGCGACCTGTCGATGCACAGTCGCGCCCCGAGGCGGGAAAGGCTCGTGTCATGCCCATCACGAACGCCTTCTGGTCCCCCAAGACCGACATTCACCTGTTGCCCGGTCAGGGCGTCCCGAATCTGCTGGGGCGGCTGGCGCTTGGCCATTCCACACTGCCGAACCTGGTGTTTGCCAACGATCCGAGCATCGCGCCGCTGATCACCACGAATTTCGTGGGCGGCTTCGCGGGCGCGCCGAACAATTTCGGCGTGACGGTCACACCCGCCACCGGTCAAATCGCCGTCGCCAATCCGCTGCCCGGCGGCAACCGCCTGCGTAATTTCCTGGTCCGGGCCGAAGTCAGCGAGGGGGGAAGCGTCTTCGCCATCAAGCCGCTGCTGCGCGTGCACGTCCACAGCGCCGTGACGCGCGTGTGGCTCACGCCCTCGACGCTCACCATTCACGCCGTGTCCGGTGGGACGCCGATAGGCGACATCTTCCAGCCCAAGCTCACCGTGCTGGCCCAATTCGACGATGGCGTGATCGGCAACATCACCGACCTGCCCGGCCTGAGCTGGTCCACGTCGGATGCGGGCCAGATCACGGTCGATGGCATCAACGGCCTGTTGCTCGCCATTAATCCAAACAGACAGGCGCAGATCACCGTCACACTCCCGGCGGCGCTTGGCGGCGGCAGCGCCACGGCGACGGTGCGCTCCGTCCCGGCCTGGGGCGCGCCCGGCAACCTGACCTTCATCGGCGGCAAGGGCGCGGCCCAGTGGAACAACGTGCCCAATATCCTGTTCGTCAGCGAGGGATTCGCGGCGGCGGAGCAGGCCCAGTTCGAGGCGTACGTCACCAAAGTCGTGCAAAAACTGCACACCTGGAATGTGACGCGGCCCTACGACTTGCTGCGCAGCTCCGTGAATTACTGGTATGCCTTCTCGCCCTCGCCCGAAGCCGACATCAGCGTACGCTCGGAAGTGGTGCTCACCGGGACCGGCGCACAGCGCAACGCCGTGGAAATGCCCGACCCGATGCCGCCGACGGGGGCCGAGGCGCAATGGACGCCGCAACAACTGATGCACGAGGTGGGCTTGCCCATCCCGGCGGACAGCGGCGCGGCGCTCAATACGAAGTTGGCCGAGTGGCAGGCGGTGTATGGTCCGCACGTCACCGAGGCGAAGGCCAGGAACGCATTTGACGCCTGGAAAGCGCTAGCCAGCCGGGCCATTTTGAACGAGCGCGATACGAACCTCGGGCTGGCCTTCGGCGTGCCGCCCTGTGCGGACTATGACGGCATCACGCGCGTGCCGACCCTGCACGACCGGCGCGTCGGACAACGCCAGCTTGAGCTACTCGTCGGCGCGCTGACGCACAGCGGGGTGAATATCGGTCAGACGTGGATCGGGGCGGGCAAAGACGCGGGCCTGATCTGCATCGTGGCCAAATCGAACCAGCGCGGGGGCGGCAATGTGGGCCGGCCAGGCGCGCTCGGCTCGGTCTATTTCAACACGACAATACACGATACGCCGTTCTGCATCGTGCGCGCCAATGCGGGCGGCAACGGCTTCGACATCGTGCCGTGCGCTATCCCCGGCAACCCGGCCAACGACACCGTCGCCACCGTGGCGCACGAATCGGCGCATTCCTTCCACCTGCTCGACGAATACGGCGAGACGGGCGACGTGAGCCACCTGAATTTCGCCGGCCCGGCGACGCGGTACGACAACGAGTACAACGTGCAGAACCGCGACCAGCTGCTCACCGGCGGCCAGCTTGACGCGGCGAAGATCAAGTGGCTGTGGCCGCGCCTCAGCGCCGCTGGCGTGCTGACGGGCCAGCCGACGCCGGCGGGCGGTAATTTCCAGGTCACGCTCCAGGCGGGCCACACCACGCCCTTCCGCGAGCGGGACGTGGTGCGTTTGCGCCGCCGTCCGCTGCCCGCCAACCCTGCGCCGAGTGGGCGCTTCCGCATCACGGCCATCAACGCCGGGGCGAACACGATCACGCTGGAGCCGCTCGCCGGGACGGCCATCACGCCCGCCAATTTTCCCGCCGGCAGCCTGCTGATTCGCCCGGTGCGCCGGGCGGACAGCGGCGCGACGCTCGGCGATGACCTGCCGCTCGTCGCGCCGATCATCTTCAACCACATCAACGCCACCCACGCACCGCTGAACCGGCCCTCGGATAACCTGCTCGGCGCGTGTGCGCTGGATGACTCGGTCCAGCAGGCGGCGCGCAACCTGCCGTCCGGGTTGCCCAAGTGCCGCCCACGCCGGCGGGGCAAGATCGTGGGGCTGTACGAAGGCGGCGACCAGTTTCATTGTGGCGTGTATCACCCGACCGGCATGTGCATCATGCGCTCGTACAATGATCGTGAAGAGGCAGGCCAGCTGGTCCCGTTCTGCCCGGTGTGCCGCTATGCACTGGTGGACATCATCGATCCCACCCAACACGGCACGATTGACAGCGACTACGCCAGAGACTACCCGCAGCCGTGACGACCCTCACCCCTGGCCCCTCTCCCTCGAGGCGAGGGGTGAAAGGCGGCGATAGCGGTCGCTCTTGCCTTCTCGCCCGTTGGTGGGCGAGTGAGGGTCGGGCCTTGCTTAGCGAGAAAAAAGGACGCCGCCCATGAGCAGCGAGCAAGATACGCTGGTGCTGATCGCCCACCACCTGGCGCGCGCCGTCGAGCCGCTCAAGCGCGCCGTGGCCGACCTGGACAGCTTCAAGGCGTTCATGTTCCGCCTGGGCTGGGACCCGCAGTCGATGCCGCCCGCCTACGCCAACCTGGCCAACAGCGTCACCGCCGTGATCACCGCCGTCGAGTCGCTGGCCGGCGGCGACATCGACCCGCGTGAGATCATCAACGCCATCGAGGCCGTGGGTGGACTGTACGACGCCATCGACGCCATCAGCGCCGCGCCCGCCGGCGTCGATCCGGGGCCGTTCCTGGCCGAGACGGGCAAATCGCTCTTTGAATTGCTGCTGGCAGATTACATGCAGGGCTTGCTGCCCG